>JAEWLO010000520.1 GCA_023457475.1 Pseudomonadota bacterium
GACGCGTCCATCTGCCACTGCCGCATGTGCCAGAAAGCCTTCGGGGCTTACTACGCCCCTCTGGTCTCGGTGCGTGGCCTGGACTTCACCTGGACCCGCGGCGAACCCCGCCGCTTCCAGTCCTCCAACCATTTCCGCCGGGGCTTCTGCCCCGCCTGCGGCACCCCGCTGACCTATGAAGGGGACGACGGCATGGCGGTGGCGGCCGGGGCGTTCGATCACCCTGAACGGCTGGCACCGGAGGTCCAGTACGGCACCGAGTCCAAGCTGCCATTCGTGGACCGGCTCGGCGGCCTGCGGGTGATCACCCAGGAAGAGGATCCGGACGCGGAGCGGCTGGCCACGCTGGTCAGCTACCAGCACCCCGACCATGACACCGACCGCTGGCCCATGTAAAAGCGGCCGGGCAGCCGGCCCCCCGATGTTCTACCATTACACCCCCCTTACCGGTCCCACCCCGCAATGAGCAAGCAAAGCCAGTGGATCGTCGGCGTCAACGCCGTCGCCTCCTCGATTGAGAACGATGCCGAGAATGTCCGCGAAGTGCTCATCGAGGCCGGCGCGAAGAATCCGCGGTTGACCGAGATCGAAGAGAACGCGCGCCGCAAGGGGATCGACGTGCGCCGGGTGAACACCCAGGCGCTGGACGGGGTGGGCGGTTCGGTACGTCACCAGGGCGTAGCCGCACGCTATGCCGCCGCACGCACCTACGGTGAGAACGAGCTGGAAGGGCTGGTTACGGCCGCCGAGGGCAAGGCCCTGCTGCTGATCCTCGATGAGGTCCAGGACCCGCACAACCTCGGTGCCTGCCTGCGCAGCGCCGCTGCGGCGGGGGCCACCGCGGTGATCATTCCGAAGGACAAGTCGGCCACGGTGAATGCCACCGTGCGCAAGACCTCGGCCGGCGCGGCCGACCGCATTCCGGTGGTGGCGGTGACCAACCTGTCGCGCTGCCTGAAGGACCTGCAGAAGCAGGGCGTGTGGATCTACGGCCTGGCCGGTGAAGCCACTGCCTCGCTGTATTCGATCGACCTCAAGGGCAATGTCGCGCTGGTGCTGGGCGGCGAAGCCGACGGCCTGCGCCGGCTCACCCGCGAAAACTGCGATGGCCTGGTCACCATCCCGATGCCGGGTGACATCGAAAGCCTGAATGTTTCCGTCGCCGCCGGCGTGAGTCTGTTCGAAGCCGTCCGTCAGCGCAGCTGACAGACGGCCGGTAGCGCCGGCCGTTGGCAGGCCCGGGCGGTTCCAGATCACCCCGCGCGCGCCGATCCTCCCAGCGCCTTGAACAAGGTCACGTCGTTCACCAGCTGGCGCTGCTTCACCGAGGCCAGCGACAGCTCCGCGTCGCGTCGCGTCTGCTGCGCTTCCAGCCACGTGCGCAGGTCTGTCGCGCCGACGCGGTAGCGCACTTCGTACATCCGCTCGATCTCCACCGCCTCGTCGTAGGACGCCTGCGATGCCGCCACCTGCGTGGCCAGCTCGGTCCGCGCCGACAACGCGTTGTCCACCTCCGAAAGGGCGGTATACAAGGTGCGCCGGAATGCATTGGCGGCAATCTGGTAGTCGGTGCCGGAATCCGCGTGTTCAACTGCGCCTCGCGGATGTTGAGGAAGGGCAGCGACAATCCCGCCCCCAGCGTGCCAACCGGGTTCTTCAACACGTCAGACAACGATGTCGCACTGCTGTTGACCCCGCCGGTGAGGCTGAGCGCCGGGTAGTAGCTCGTGGCGGTCACCTTGATGTTCTTCAGGCTGTTGCGCAGCCGCAGCTCAGCCGCGCGCAGATCCGGGCGGCGTCCCAGCAGCTCGGCGGGCAGGCCTTCGTCCAACGATGGGCTGCCGTCGCTTTCCAGCACCTGCGGCTCGTCCTCCAGCGGCCACGGTTGGCCGTCCAGCAGCACGGTGAGCGCGTTGCGCGCCACCACCCGCTGCTGCTCCAGCGCGCTCTGCGCTGAGCGTTGGGCTTCCAGGCTCTGGCTGGCCTGGCGGACTTCCAGCCGCGACACGGCCCCCGCGTCGAAGCGCGCCTGCACCAGCCCGCGGGTGCGTTCCAGGCGTTCCAGATTGGCCTGGCCCGCAGCGATTGACTGGTTGAGGAAGGCCAGGGTCCAGTATTGCGTGGCTACGTCGCCGATCACGAGCAGCGCGGTGTTCTGCCGGTCTTCTTCGGTGGCCTGGGCTTCCCACTGCGCGATGTCGCGCTGGGTGCGCAGCCGGCCCCACAGGTCGATCTCCCACTGCAGCGACACGCCTGCCGAGCTGCCGCGGTTCCAGTCCGCGCTCTGGTCGATGGCACGGCTGCCGCTGCTGCTCACGCTGCCGGACGGCTGCGGCCACAGTGCGTTGTCCGACAATCCGGCCTGCAGGCGGGCGCGCTGCACGGCCAGCCCGGCTGAGGCGAGGTCCGTGTTCGCGGTCAGTGCGCGTGCGATCACCCGGTCCAGGCGCGGGTCGTTGAAGCCAGTCCACCAGGTGTCTTCGCGCACATCAGCGTGCACAGCACCGTCGGTGGACGCACTCGCCTGAACCGGTGCATTGAGGGCGGCATCGCCGCGGCCATACGTGGCGGGCACGGCTGGCGGGTCGGTCGTGTACTGACCGGTGCTGACGCACGCCGACAACAGCGAGGTAATGACGGCAGCCAGCAGGTAACGCCGGGCTCTGCCGGGCTGAATATTGAACGTGTTCATTCGCGGGCCAGTGCCTCCACGGGATCGAGTTGGGCCGCATTGCGGGCCGGAAGGAAGCCGAACGCCACGCCGATCAGGCTGGAACAGGCGAAGGCGGCCACAATGGAAGCGGTGGAGAACACCATGGTGAAATCCGGGGCGAAGCGACCAAAGAGCCAGCCGACCGCCAGCGAAAGACCGACACCCAGCAGGCCGCCGAGCAGGCACACCAGCACCGCCTCGATCAGGAACTGCTGTCGGATGTCGCTCTGCCGCGCGCCCACTGCCATGCGCACGCCGATTTCGCGGGTGCGCTCGGTCACTGAGACCAGCATGATGTTCATCACGCCGATCCCGCCGACCAGCAGCGCGATCGCCGCGATGGCACTGATCAGCAGGGTCATCGTGCGGGTCGTCTGTTCGATGGTTTCGCGGATCTCGGCGCTGTTGCTGAGGAAGAAGTCCTCGGTGCCGTGGCGCATGATCAGCAGTTTGGAGATGGCCGCCTGCGCGGCATCCATCGGCGTGGCGTCGTCCACGCGCACCGTGATGCTGGAGACATGGCTCTGCCCCAGCATGCGCGACATCACGGTGGTGTAGGGCACCCAGATGCTCAGGTTGGTGCTGCCACCGAAGCCGAAGCTCTGTGGCTTGGCCACGCCGACAACCCGTACCGGCACATTGCCGAGCAGGATGACCTGGCCGATGGGGTTCTCGCCATTGGGGAAGAACTGGGTCCGGGTGTTCTCGTCGATCACCGCCACCTGCGCAAGAGCCTTGATCGCATCGGCCTGGAAGAAGCTGCCGTCGCTGAGGGTGACACCCTTCACCCGGAAGAACTGCTCGCCCACGCCGCTCACCTGCGCCGTGGCGGACTGGTTGCGGTAGCGCGCGGTCACCGATGACGACACGCTGGGCGTGGCGCTGTCGATGTAGCTCTGCCGCGCCAGCGCGTCGGCATCGCTGGCCTTGAGCGTCTGCACGCGCCCCGAGCGCATGTCGCCGAAGCCGCGGCCGGGATACACATCGATGGTGTTGGTGCCCAGCGCGCTGATGTTGGACAGGATCTGCTGCTGTGAGCCGTTGCCCAGCGCCACCACGGATACCACCGAGGCGATGCCGATGATGATGCCGAGCATGGTAAGGAAAGTACGCAGGCGGTGCGCGTTCATGGCCAGCAGGGCCATGCGGAAGGCCTCGATGAAACGGTCGCGTGCGGCCCGCCAGCTGTTGCCCTTGCCAGCGGCCACGGTTGCGTCGCGCTGCGCCCGGTAGTGCGGAGCCTTTTCGTTGACACGGTCGGCGATGATCTCGCCGTCGCGGATCTCGATGATGCGCTGGGCGTGCTCGGCCACCTGCATGTCGTGGGTAACGATGATGATGGTGTGGCCCTCGGCATGCAGCTCGCCGAGGATGCCCATCACTTCCTCGCCGGATTTGGTGTCCAGCGCACCGGTGGGTTCGTCAGCCAGGATGACCTCCCCGCCGTTCATCAACGCCCGCGCGATCGACACGCGCTGCTGCTGGCCCCCCGACAGCTGGCCCGGCTTGTGCTGCATGCGGTCGCCCAGACCCAGCCGCTGCAGCAGCTGCTCTGCGCGGGCGCTGCGCACCGGGCCGGGGCTGCCGGCATAGACCGCCGGCACTTCCACGTTACCGCGCGCGTCGAGGTCGCCCAGCAGGTGGTAGCGCTGGAAGATGAAACCGAAATGCTCGCGACGCAGTTCAGCCAGCTCGTCCTGCAGCATCTGCCCGGTTTCGCGCCCGGCCACCTGGTAGCTGCCCCGGGTGGGGCGGTCCAGGCAGCCGAGGATGTTCATCAGGGTGGACTTGCCTGAACCGGACTGGCCGACGATGGCCACCATCTCGCCTGCGGCGATGTCCAGGTTGACGTCGCGCAGCACCGCGATGGTCTCCTCGCCTGCGGGAAACTCGCGACGCAGGTCGCGCAGGCGCAGCAACGGCATGTCGATCATGCGGGAGCCGCTCATCGGCGCGGACCCATGCCCGGGCCGCCCATGCGCATCGCACCGCCGCGGTTGCTGCCACTGCTGCCGCTCTGCAGGCCGGCACCTTCGCCGACCACGACCTTCTCGCCTTCGGCCAGGCCGGACAGCACCTCGGCATTGGCTCCGTTGTTGATCCCGATCTTGACCTTGCGCGGCTCCGGCATCCCGTCGGCATCGGCCACCCGCACCAGGTACTGGCCATCACGGCCCTTCGGGCCCAGGGCCACCGCGGGGATGGTCAGCACGCCCTTGGCCTGCTTGAGCATGACCGAGACCTGCGCGGTCATGTCGATGCGCAGCGTGCCGTCGGGGTTCTCCACATCGAACAGCGCGTTGTAGTAGACCGCCGAGCTGCTGCTGGAGCTGGAGGAGCTCGAACTGCTGGAGCTGTCGTTGGCGATCGACGACGGGGCCGGATTGATCTGGCGCAGCGTGCCGTGGTACTTGCGGTCCGGGTCGCCCAGCGTGGTGAAGTACACCGGCATGCCGGCCTTGATCTTCACCACGTCGGCCTCGGACACCTCGGCATTCACCGTGACCAGGTCCAGCCGCGCCAGCATCACGATGGTGGGTGCGGTCTGGTTGGCATTCACCGTGCGGCCTTCCTCGGCGACCACTGCCACCACGGTGCCGTCCATCGGCGCGGTGATCCGGGTGTAGGCCAGGTTGGCGCGTGCGGTGCCCAGCTCGGTCTCGCGGCCCTTGATCTGCGCGTCGTAGGACTGGATCTGTGCGCGAGCGGTCTTCAGTTGGGCCTCTGCCGTGTCGTATTCGGCACGAGAGGTCGCTTCGGCCGCCAGCATCTGCGTCTGCCGGGCAAACTCCAGCTCGGCCTCGCGCAGGCTGGCCTGCTGCACGGCGCGCTGCGCACGCACCTGCTCCAGCGCGGCCTCGGCGTTCTGCACCTGGTTCTGCTGGGTGGTGGCGTCGATCTCGGCGATCAGGTCGCCTTCCTTCACCGTGTCGCCCAGCTGCACTTTCAGCGACTTGATCTGGCCCGAGGCCTGTGCGCCGACGCTGACCAGCTTGTAGGCGTCGATCACGCCGGTCGCTTCCACGGTCTGTTCGAGGTCGCCGCGGCTCACCGGGCTGGTGGCCAGCGTCGGCGCGGCGGGTTTGCGCAGGGACCATGCGACAATGCCGGCAATCACGAAGGCGGCGACGATCAACAGCAGCACGCGGCCGCGGCGGGTGGTGGGCAGGCGGGGCTTCACGATGGGGATCAACTCGGCGGGCCGGCATCCGGCGTTGTCAGCATTGTGAACAGCGCCGCGAAGGGGCTCAACGCTCGTTGTGTAACCGGACGTAACCGCAGCCGTGCAACTTCATGTCGGCGTGTATCGGGCACAGCGCTTGAAACACGGCGACGCAAACCCGAGGATGCGGTTCAGCTCCCGACAGGGGATCATGGCCGCATGGAGACCACAGCCCACATGCAACGTCTGCTGATCGTCGATGACGACAACGACATCCGCCAGCTGCTCGCCGAGCAGCTCAGTCGCGCCGGCTACCAGGTGAGCACGGCCAGCGATGGGCAGGGCATGCGCCAGGTGCTCGAGCGTGAGCACGTGGACCTGATCGTGCTCGACCTCAACCTGCCGCGGGAAGACGGCCTGACCCTGTGCCGCGACCTGCGCGCCCGCTCCAATACCCCGGTGATCATGCTCACCGCGCGCAGCGAGCCGATCGATCGGGTGCTGGGCCTGGAAATGGGGGCCGACGACTACCTCGGCAAGCCGTTCGAACCGCGCGAACTGCTCGCGCGCATCCGTAATGTGCTGCGCCGGACCGAGGCGCTGCCAGCCAACCTCGAACCGTTGGCGATCCGGCGTGCGCGTTTCTCGCACTGGACCTTCGATCTGGAACACCGCCATCTCGTGGACCCGGACGGGCGCGTGGTGGTCCTGTCCGGTGCCGAATTCCGCCTCCTGCGGGTCTTCGTGGGGCATGCCAACAAGGTCCTCTCGCGCGAACAGCTGGTGTCGCTCAGCAGTGGCCGCAGCTATGAATCCCAGGACCGCGCCATCGACCTGCAGGTCAGCCGGCTGCGCAACAAGCTGGGCGATGACGGTGGCAGCGACGGGCTGATCAAGACCGTGCGCAACGAGGGCTACGTGCTGGCTACGGCGGTCACCCTGGAATGATGCGCCTGCGCCGCTTTTTCTCGTCGATGGTCGGGCGGCTGTTCGTGATTCTGCTGCTGGGCATGAGCGTTGCCGCGATCGGGGCCACGCTGCTGGCCAGCGCCAAGCGCCAGCAGGAGTTCGAACGACAGAACCTCAACCGCATCGCCGACCGCCTGCAGGGCTTCGTGAATCTTCTGGATGGTGACCCGGAGCTGCGCAGCCGCCTGCTGGTGGTCGGCGGCCCCGCGGTCCGCCGCCTGGCCGAAGGGGCACGGCTGGGCCGCGAGGACAGCGCCATGATGCAACTGCTGGCAGACCGTCCGGGCCCGGTCGCGCACGCCACCGTGCATTTCACCTCGTTCCGTTCCTGTCTTCCCAAGGCCCTTGAACTGCTGCCGCCGCCGCCGCAGGACCGGCGCAAGCCCCCGCACGAACGCGACCCCACCTTCATTCCGCCCAAATGCCGTGCAGTGCAGGTACCGCTCACCGACGGCACCGTGCTCTTGCTGGCCCTGGAGTCGCCGGCCATCGCGCACAACGGCATCCTCGCCGTGGATCCGTTGTTCCTGACCCTGCTGGTGCTGGCGATCGGGGGACTGGCCTACGTCGTGGCTCGCATGGCCAGCGCCCCGCTGCAGCGGCTGGCGGACGCTGCCACCTCGCTGGGCGACGATCTGCAGCGCGAACCGATTCCGGTGATCGGGCCGCTGGAAGTACAGCGTGCTGCCGAAGCCTTCAACGCGATGCAGACCCGTCTGCAGCGCACCCTTGGTGAGCGTACGCAGATGCTGGCGGCGATCACCCACGACCTCCAGACCCCGGTGACCCGGCTGCGCCTGCGGCTGGAAAACGTAACCGACGAGGCCCTGCGCGAACGGCTCATCGGTGACCTGGGCGCGATGCAGGCGCTGATCCGTGAGGGCCTGGAACTGGCGCGCAGTGCGGAGAGCGCCGAACAGCGCGCTGCCCTGGACCTCGATTCGCTGCTGGAAAGCATTGTCGAGGACGCCGTCGAGGCCGGCGCGCACGCGCGCTTCGACCAGGGCAGCGGGGCCGTGCTGATGCTGCGCCCGCTGGCCATGCATCGCCTGTTCTCCAATCTGGTGGACAACGCGGTCAGCTACGGCCACGGGGCCGAGGTCCGGGTGGAGCAGGGCGCGGACGGGGTCACGGTCCGCGTCCGCGAC
>JAEWLO010000521.1 GCA_023457475.1 Pseudomonadota bacterium
GTTCGCGACAGTACATGCGCTTGTGCTTGAGCAGGTGGCGCAGGTTCTCCCGGGCCAGCAGGCGCATCCAGCGCGAGCGCGGATTGCCGATGACCGCCAGCTGGAAGTCGATCAATGCCGGGCTGCCGTCCTCGCGGACCAGCCAGTTGGCTTCCTTGGCCAGGTCGTTGTGGGCGATGCCGTGGCGGTGCACCTTCTGCAGCAGCCGGCGCGCGGCGCGGAAGTACGCCACATCACCGCGCGGAGGTCGCTGGTACATGGCGTCGCCGGCCATGAAGCTGCGGTCCAGCCAACGGCCGTTCCAGGCCAACAGCGTGGGTGTATCCGGCATGCCGTCCAGGTGCGCCAGCGCGCGCGCCTCGCGCCGGGCCAGCCACCAGGCGGGCAGACGCAGCCACCACGGGGTGGCCCCCAGATCCCGGCGGACGAAGCGATGACCGTCCTGCTCGACCAGCAGGATGCGGCCGAAGCTGTCGGCCTTGAGGGCGTGCGGGGCAGCGGGCGTAGGAACAGTCATGCTGCCATTCTAGGCGTTCACGTTCGTTGCCGGCAGATGACGCCCGTTCCCGGTCACCGGGTGGCAGTCAGTCATGCTCGCCCCTCTATAATCCGGCGATGGACTCTTCATGGATCGATGCCACGCTTGCGTGGATCGCAGCTCACCCCGTGCTTGCCGGCGCGGTCGTCTTCCTTATTGCCTTCTGCGATGCGGTCATCATTCTGGGCGCGATCGTGCCGGCGCTGCCGCTGCTGTTCGCGGTGGGCGTGCTGATCGGCCTGGGCCAGATTTCCGGCCCGTATGCCGTGGCCTGCACGGCGCTGGGCGCGCTGGCGGGCGATGCGGTGAGCTACTGGGTCGGCCGGCGCTGGGGCAACCGCCTGCGCGGCATCTGGCCCTTCAGCCGCTACCCGCAGTTGCTGGACCGCGGCGAGATCATGTTCCGGCGCAATGCCTTCAAGAGCATTCTGGTGGCCCGCTACGTGGGCGCGATCCGGCCCTTCGTGCCGGCGATCGCCGGCATGTTGAAGATGCCGATACCCCGCTACCTGCAGGCCAGCAGCATCGCGGCCATTTCGTGGGCGCTGCTGTTCCTGGCCCCGGGCTGGATCCTCGGCGAGGCGTATGACGCGGTGGCGGCGGTAGCCGGCCGGCTGGTGATGGTGCTGGCGCTGGTCGGCGTGGTGCTGGGCGTGGTCTGGGCGATCGTGCTGTACGGCTATCGCTGGTCCGCGGCGCGCATGGACACCTGGCTGGCCGGGCTGCTGCGCTGGTATCAGCGCCATCCGACGCTGGGCCGCTACTCGGTAGCCGTCTTCGATCCGCAGCGACGCGAATCCGTGCCGCTGGCGATGCTGGCGCTGATGCTGCTGCTGCTCGGCTGGTGCTGGTTCGTGCTGCTGATGGTGGTGGTCGCGCATGGCGAACCGCTGGCGTTGGACCTGGCCGTGCACGAGGCGATGCTGGCGCTGCGCAATCCGCTGGCCGACTACCCGATGGCCGCATTGGCCTCGCTGGGTGCCTGGCAGGTGCTGCTGCCGGCCACGGCCGCGGCGATGGGCTATCTGGTCTGGCGGCGGCGCTGGATGGCGGCCGCGCACTGGCTGGCGGCGCTGGCCTTCGGCCTGGCGCTGACCGAACTGCTGGGTACCACCGTGGACGTGGTGCGCCCGCCGGACGCAAGCAGCGGCTTCGGCTTCCCGTCGGTGTCGGTGACCATGGCCACGATCACCTTCGGCTTCTTCGCGGTGCTGATCGGGCGTGAACTGCCCGGGCGAACGCGCGTATGGCCGTATCTGCTCTCCGGCATCATCGTCAGCCTGATCGGCTTCGCGCGCATCTACCTGGGCGCGCATTGGCTCAGCGACGTGATCGGCGGCATGCTGTTCGGCATGTTCTGGCTGCTGGTGCTGGGCATCGCCTACCGCCGGCGCTTCAACCGGTCGTTCTGGGTCAAGCCGGTGTCGTGGCTGTTCTATGGCACCTTCGCGGTGGCGGCGCTGTGGTACGGGCCGCGCAACATTCCAGTGAAGCTGGAGCGCTTCGAGCCGGCGCTGCCGGCCCCGGCCACGCTGGACATCCAGGCGTGGTGGGATGCAGGCTGGCGTGACCAGCCGGCCCGCCGCAATGAATTCGACGATGACCAGCGCTGGCCGCTGGACGTGCAGGTGGCCGGCCCGCTGGCCCCGCTGCGTCAGCGACTGGAAGCCCAGGGCTGGCACGTGCAGCCGCAGGCCGGTTGGGAAGAAGCGCTGCTGATGCTGGACAAGTCTGCCGCGCCGGAGGAAGTGCCGGTATTGCCGGCCACGCTGGACACGCAGGTGGAATCGCTGCTGATGATCCGCGCCGGCAATGCGCCGTATGAGATCCATGCGCTGCGTCTGTGGCCGGCGCAGGCCGAACTGATGCCCGGCCAGCAGCCGTTGTGGCTGGGCAGCGCCCAGACGCTGCAGTACCAGCAGCACTTCAACCTGATCGGGATGTGGCACCCGATGCGGGGCATCGATCCGTCATTGAATGCGGTGCGGGAGGCCTTGGAAGGCTTGCCACAGCAGGTGGAAACGCATCCGGCATCGAAGACGCCGGTACTGCGGGTGCGTACGGATACTGCGGGTGTGTACGGACGGTGATCCGGCGTAGGGACTCGCCCTGCGTGTCCATGGGATCACCGGCAGCACGAGGACACGCATGGCGTGTCCCTACGCGGAGGGTCCCTTAAGCGTCAGGGGATCCAGCCCAGCAGATCATCCAGGCGCTGGTGCGGGTCGTCGCGCTGCAGCAGCTGCAGTCGCTGCGGCTCTTCCAGCGGCATCAGTTCGGCCAGCTTCCAGCCCACCCACGCGGCCTGGTCCAGCAGCGCCGGGTGGCGCGGCGCATACGGATGACCGGCCTGCTCGATGATGTGCTCCAGCACGGTGGACAGCAATGCGTGCTCCGGCCGCAGCTCGTCATCGTTGTCCGGTTCGCACCAGCGCACGTCGGCCACGATCAGTCCGTTGTCGCGGACGCGCACGTGCTCGACATGGAAGCGGCGGTGCCCGCGCAGACGCAGCAGCAGAATGCCATCCGGCCCGATGTCGAAGTCTTCGATGCGCGCCTCCACGCCATGTGCGGCCGGGACCGCCGGCCCTCCGGTCTCCTCACCCTGCAGGATCAGGCAGACGCCGAAGCCGTTTCCGGTGCGGCCGCAGTCGCGCACCATGTCCAGGTAGCGGCGCTCGAACACCCGCAGCGACACCGCGGCACCGGGCAACAGGACCGAATGCAGAGGAAACAGCGGCAGCGTGGACGTTCCGGCCATGGCCGTTCAGCCCTGCAGCTGCGCCAGGAAACGACGCGGCGCGCCATCAAAACCGCCGTTGGACATGAAGACCACATGGTCGCCGGGCCGTGCGATCTCGCCCAGCTGGGCGAGCAGCGCGTCGGTGTCTGCCACTGCACGGGCGTCGCCCTGCACCTCGGCGATCACCTTGGCCGCATCCCACGCCAGCTCGGGACGATGCAGGAACACCACCGCGTCGGCCCCGCCCAGCGACGGAGCCAGAGCCTCGGCGTGCGCGCCCAGGCGCATCGAGTTGCTGCGGGGTTCCATCGCCACCACGATGCGCGCGGTGCCGACCTTGGCACGCAGGCCTTCGAGCGTGGTCCGGATCGCAGTGGGATGATGGGCGAAGTCGTCGTACACGGTCACGTCCTGCGCAGTGCCGATCACCTCCAGCCGCCGCTTGACACTGCGGAAGTCGGCCAGCGCGGGAATCACGGCGTGCGGCTGCACACCGACCGCGTGCGCGGCCGCAAGCGCGGCCAGCCCGTTGAGGACATTGTGGCGACCCAGCAGCGGCCAGCGCACCTCCCCCACGGCGTTTCCTCGATGGTGCACGACAAAGGCGCTGCCGTCGGCCTTGACCAGTTCAGCATGCCATTCCAGCGACGGGTCGAAGCCGAAGCGCTCCACCGGGGTCCAGCAGCCCATGGCCAGGACCTCGGCGAGGTAGGCATCCTCGCCGTTGACGATCAGGCGGCCACGCGCCGGCACCGTGCGCACCAGATGGTGGAACTGCCGCTGGATCGCGGCCACGTCCGGGAAGATGTCGGCGTGGTCATACTCCAGGTTGTTGAGGATCGCCACCAGCGGCCGGTAATGCACGAACTTGCTGCGTTTGTCGAAGAAGGCGGTGTCGTATTCGTCGGCCTCGACCACGAACTCGCGGCCCTTCCCGAGGCGCGCGGAAACGCCGAAGTCCTCGGCGACGCCGCCGATCAGGAAGCCGGGTTCGCGGCCGGCCGCCTGCAGCAGCCAGGTCAGGATGGTGGTGGTGGTGGTCTTGCCGTGCGTCCCCGCGACGGCCAGGGTGTCGCGTCCCGGCAGGACCTGCTCGGCCAGCCACTGGGCACCGGAGATGTAGCGCTGACCCGCGTCCAGCACGGCTTCGACGGCGGGGTTGCCGCGTGAAAGCGCGTTGCCGACCACGACCTCGTCGCAATCCGGGGCCACGCTGTCGGCGCGGTAGCCGGGGTCCAGTTCGATGCCCAGCTTTTCGAGCTGTGTGGACATCGGCGGGTAGATCGCCTGGTCGCTGCCCCGGACCGAATGGCCCCGTTCCCGCGCCAGCGCGGCCACGCCGCCCATGAAGGTGCCGGCAATACCTAGGATGTGGATCGTGCTCATGCCTCGATTGTCGCCCATCGGCTGCCGCGATGGGGAGCCTGACATGTCTGTGAAGCCACGCAGGGCGTGGCTCTACCGGGCTGGGCACCGCAGTGGCAGGTGTGAGCGGATGAAAGAAATCGAGAGCGTGTAGGGGAATCCCCGATAGCGGCGTACTGTGAAGACGGACACAATTCGCTTCGTCAGCCGCAATACCCCCTTCCGGTCCTACTCCCCAAGAGGCCAATCCCCAGGGGGGCTCATGTTGTGGGGCCCTGAGCAAGCCCGCCCGCTGCCGCCTTACACCGCGCGCCCCGTTCCCTCCCCCGGACCCGGCGGGCGGGTGTAGGCCGGGGGCGCTGCCGCAAGGCAGCGCCCTGCGGCATCAGGCCTTGATCGCCGCGTGAATACGCGCTTCCACTTCGTCCAGCTCACCCACGCCATCCACACGCTCCAGCGTGCCGCGACCGGCGTAGAAATCCACCACCGGCGCGGTCTGGTCGTTGTAGACCTTCAGGCGCTGGCGCACCGATTCCGGATTGTCGTCCGCGCGGCCCTGCTCGGCGGCACGGCCGGCGATGCGTTCGACCAGCAGGTCGGTGCCCACATCCAGCTGCACCACGGCATCCAGCGGCTGGCCGATCTTGGCCAGCAGGGCATCCAGCGCATTGGCCTGGGCCACGTTGCGCGGGTAGCCGTCAAGGATGAAGCCCTTGGCCACGTCGGCCTGGGCCAGGCGCGATTCCAGCATGCCCAGCAGGATTTCGTCGGACACCAGGTTGCCGGCGTCCATCACGGCCTTGGCCTGCTTGCCCAGCTCCGAGCCGGCGGAGATTTCCGCGCGCAGCATGTCGCCGGTGGAAATATGGGCCAGGCCCAGCTTGTCCTTCAGGCGCGTCGCCTGTGTCCCCTTGCCCGAACCGGGCGGTCCCAACAGAACCAATCGCATCAACCTGACTCCAATCTTGGTAAAAAAAGGGAGTGCGCACGCGCCCCGGCCATCTGCCGTTCACGCTGCACCGCAATACACGCACTTTACCTCATACGGGTAATGTCCCTGCAATGTCCCTTCCCCACGACAAAGGTCACCTCATGTCCAAAGGCACCCTCCTCTATGCCCAGTCAGGCGGCGTCACCGCCGTCATCAACGCCACCGCGTCGGCGGTGATCAGTACGGCCCGAGCCAAGGGAATCAAGGTCTTGGCCGCGCGGAACGGCATTCTGGGGGCGCTGCGCGAGGATCTGATCGACACCTCGAAGGAGTCGGCCGCGGCGATCGCCGCGCTGGCCCATACGCCCGGAGGAGCCTTTGGTTCATGCCGGTACAAGCTGAAGTCGCTGGAGGCTGACCGGGCCCGTTATGTCCGGCTGCTGGCAGTGCTGAAGGCGCACGCCGTGCGCTGGTTTCTCTACAACGGCGGCAACGATTCGGCCGATACGGCATGGAAAGTGTCGCAACTGGCCAAGGCGTTCAACTACGACCTGACCTGTATCGGGGTGCCCAAGACCATCGACAACGACCTGGCGGTGACCGACACCTGCCCCGGTTTCGGCTCGGCCGCCAAGTACACCGCCGTGTCGGTGCGCGAGGCCGCGCTGGATGTCGCCGCCATGGCCGAGACCTCCACCAAGGTGTTCGTGTACGAAGCGATGGGCCGCCATGCCGGCTGGCTGGCTGCGGCCGCCGGTTTGGCCGGCACAGGGCCGGACGAAGCGCCGCACATCATCCTGCTGCCCGAGCGTGCCTACGACGAGGCGGCGTTCCTGGCCAAGGTGACCCAGGTGGTGGAGCGCGTCGGCCATTGCGTGGTGGTGGCCTCGGAAGGCATCCAGACCGCCGATGGGACCTTCGTGGCCGACGCGGGTGGCGGCAAGGACTCGTTCGGGCATACCCAGCTGGGCGGCGTGGCCTCGCATCTGGCCGGGCGGGTCAAGGATGTACTGGGGTACAAGGTGCACTGGACCCTGCCCGATTATCTGCAGCGCTCGGCGCGTCATATCGCCTCGAAAACCGACTGGGAACAGGCGCAGGCGGTGGGCAAGGCCGCAGTGCAGTACGCGTTGAAGGGCCAGAACGCGGTGATGCCGGTCATCGTGCGCGCCAGCGACAAACCCTACCGCTGGAAGATTGAACCCGCCCCGCTGTCGAAGGTGGCCAACCATGAAAAGAAAATGCCGGCAGGCTTCATCCGGCGCGATGGGTTTGGTATCACCGAGAAGGCACGCGCGTACCTGTCACCGCTGATCAAGGGTGAAGCACCCTTGCCCTACGGGCCGGATGGGTTGCCGAAATATGTCACGCTGAAGAACGTGGCGGTGAAGAAGGCCTTGCCACCGTTCGAGGAATGAAGGTCGTTCCCGATCGCCTGACCCGGGCACCGCGAAGCCACGCAGGGCGTGGCTCTACGGGCACGCTTTGCCCTCGACCGTCATCTGCGCGGTGAACTGCGGTACCTGCGCGATCGTGCCGGCCTTGGCCTGCTTCTTCGCGTCTTCCAGATAGATGCGCGACTGGCCCTGGCCATCGCGCTCGTTCTTCAGTTCCACGGGAAGACGCCACACGCGCACCACGGCCTGCTGCGCAGGACAGGCGGCGCTGGGCACACGGATCACGTCGTTGAGCTTCCAGCCCTTGGCCTCGCTTGGCTGCGCCTGGGTGTAATCGAGGAAGCGCGCGCGGGGCTGGCATTGCGCGCTTGTGCGCACGACAGTGAAGCGGTAAGGCTGCGCGGCGTCGCCGGTGAAGCTGCCTTCCAAGCGCGCGCAGGCTTCGGGGATCTGGCGAAGGGTGTGAGGCGTGCCTGTCGTCTGTGCCGTCCCGGTGGGGCGGTTGATTTCGGGGGTTTCGGCGGCGAACGACGCGAACGCGGGGAGCAGGGCCAGCAGGAAGAGAGGTCGTGGGGACATGGGGG
>JAEWLO010000522.1 GCA_023457475.1 Pseudomonadota bacterium
CCAACGGTTTCCCCCAGCCGGGCTGGGGCGGTTCCCCCCCCGCCCGCCGCGCCGAGCGCCTGCAGCCGCTGGTGGACGCCTATCCGGGGCAGGTGCATGCCGCCGCCTTCGACGTGCGCGACACCGCCGCCATGGAAGCGGCGCTGGGCGCACTGCCGGGCGAGTTCGCCAACATCGACCTGCTGGTCAACAACGCCGGCCTCGCCCAAGGCACCGCCCCGGCACAGAGTGCCTCGCTGGAAGACTGGCGCACCATGATCGACACCAACGTCACCGCACTGGTAACGCTGACCCACCGCCTGCTGCCGCAGCTGGTGGCGCGCAAGGGCGCGATCATCAACATCAGCTCGGTGGCGGGTGTGTACCCGTACCCGGGCGGCAATGCCTACGGCGGCACCAAGGCCTTCGTCAGCCAGTTCTCGCTGGGCCTTCGCTCGGACCTGCACGGCTCGGGCGTGCGCGTGACCACCATCGAGCCGGGCATGGCCGAAACCGAGTTCACCGTCGTGCGCACGCATGGCGACCAGGCCGCGTCGGACAAGCTCTACACCGGGGCCAACCCGATGACCGCCGAAGACATCGCCGAGCAGATCTTCTGGGTGGCCAGCCTGCCGGCACACCTGAACATCAATCGCCTGGAAGTGATGCCGGTCAGCCAGTCCTTCGCCGGATTCCAGGTCGCCCGCGACTGATCACCATCAACCGCGTAGAGCCACGCCCTGCGTGGCTTCGCGATGCCAGAACGAAAAAGCCCCGCATAAGCGGGGCTTCCGAGTCCGTTACTGCGCCTTTATCGCCATCGCCTGCATCCCACTGTTCGACAGGGTCTGCTTCGCCTCGGCCAGTTCGCCGGCGGTGCCATACGGCCCCATCCGCACGCGATACACGGTCTTGCCGCCAATCTGCGCCGATTCCACGCGCGCGGCCAGGCCCAGCATGGCCAGCTTGGCCTTGGTGGCTTCCGCATCGCCCGAGGCCCCGAACGCACCAGCCTGCAGGATGTAGCGCACGTTGCTGTCGGCGGTCGCCGCCGCCGGCGCAGCCGCGGCGGGCGCGGATTCTGCCGGTTTGGGAGCTGCCGTCGTCGCCGTCGCCGCAGACGTGGCCGCCGCCGGACGCTCGGCCACCGGGGCCGGCATCGGCGTGGCCGCCGGTGCGGTCGACGCCACACGGGTGGACGTGGCCGGCACCGCCGGTACCGGACGGCCTTCCAGCGCCGCTTTGGCCCGCTCGGCTTCGGCACGCGCACGACGCTGCTCTTCCGCACGGGTGCTGGCAGCCAGCTCCGCGTCCGACATCTCCACTTCCTTGCCCGGAAGCAGGGTGTAGAAGTCGTACTGGGTGGGAGTCGGCTTCGCCGGTTCAGCCGGCTTGGCCGCACCCGGCTTGGGCAGCTCGGTGCCCATGTCGGTGTCGGCGGCGCTCACCGGGGCCGGCTGCGCGTTCGGGTTCGGCTGCGGGCCCACGCGCAGGAAGCCGTCGCCGTCGCTCTTGAACAGGTTGGGTGCCGCCAGGAACACCACGGCCGCAATCGCCACACCGGCCACCAGCCACACCCATCCGGGCGTGCCTTGGCTGCTGTTGCGCCGTGCCTGGCTCTTGCCGCGTCGTGCTGCCATCTACTGCTTCTCCGCTTACATTTTTTCCGGGGCGGAAACGCCCAGGATGTTCAGGCCATTGGCCATTACCTGGCGCGCGGCGCAGGCCAGGGTCAGCCTGGCATTGCGTTCGTTCTGCTCGGCTTCGAGGATCTTCTTGCTCTGATACCACGTGTGGAACGCATGCGCCAATTCACGCAGGTACTGCGCGATCAGGTGCGGTTCCAGTGCAATGCCGGCGGCTTCCACCACTTCCGGGAAGCGCGACATTTCCACCATCAGCCACAGCGAGGCGTCGTCGTCCAGGCCAGCCAGGCCGGCAGCGCCTTCCACCGGAGTAAAGGTGAGGCCCTTCTCCTGGGTCTGGCGCAGCAGGCTGCACACGCGGGCGTGGGCGTACTGCACGTAGAACACCGGATTGTCGTTGCTCTGCTGGCGGGCCAGGTCGATGTCGAAGGTCAGCTGCGAGTCCGGCTTGCGTGCGATCAGGAACCAGCGGGTCGCATCGCGGCCGGCTTCGTCGATGAGGTCGCGCAGGGTCAGGTAGCTGCCGGCCCGCTTGGACAGTTTCACTTCCTCGCCGCCGCGCATCACCGTCACCATCTGGTGCAGCACGTACTCCGGCCAGCCCTTGGGAATGCCCACGTCCAGCGCCTGCAGGCCAGCGCGCACGCGCGCCAGCGAACCGTGGTGGTCCGCGCCCAGTTCGGTGATCGCGCGCTCATAGCCGCGCTGCCACTTGCTCAGGTGATAGGCCACGTCCGGCAGGAAGTAGGTGTAGGTGCCGTCGGACTTGCGCATCACGCGGTCCTTGTCGTCACCGAAGTCGGTCGAGCGCAGCCACAGCGCGCCGCCTTCCTCATAGGTATGACCGGCCGCGTTGAGCTGGGCCACGGTCTCCTCGACCTTGCCATCCTTGTACAGCGAGCTTTCCAGGAAGTAGATGTCGAAATCCACGCCAAACGCCGCCAGATCCTGGTCCTGCTCGTTGCGCAGGTAGGCCACCGCGAACGTGCGGATCGCATCCAGGTTGTCCGGGTCGCGTGCGCCGACCACCGAATGGCCTTCCACTTCCACGGTGGCACCGGCCAGGTAGGCGTTGGCCACGTCCTGGATGTAGTCGCCGCGGTAGCCCGCTTCCGGCCAGCCGGCGTCGTCGGGCTTGAGGCCCTTCACGCGCGCCTGGGTGGACAGGGCCAGATTCTCGATCTGCACGCCGGCGTCGTTGTAGTAGTACTCGCGCTTGGCGTTCCACCCATTGGCGTCCAGCAGGCGTGCCAGGCAGTCGCCGATCGCGGCGGCGCGGCCGTGGCCCACGTGCAGCGGGCCGGTCGGGTTGGCCGACACGTACTCCACGCCCACGGTGCGGCCGTTGCCGCTCAGGTTGTGGCCGTAATCGGCCCCTTCCTTGAGCACGCCGGCGGCTTCACGCTGGTAGGCGCTGGGGGCCAGGTGGAAATTGATGAAGCCGGGGCCGGCAATCTCGACGCGGGCGACGTCATCGCTCTTCGGCAGGGCGTCCAGCAGGGCCTGGGCCACCGCGCGCGGGTTGCTGCGCGCCGCCTTGGCCAGCAGCATGGCCGCGTTCGTGGCGAAATCGCCATGCTCACGGGTCTTCGGGCGTTCGACCACGAATTCCGGAGTAAGGGTATCGGCCGGCAGCGTGCCATTGGCACGCAGGGCTTCGATGCCCTGGCTGATCAGGGCGCGGAGGAGGTTTTTCACAAGGCCTGCCTGGAAGACTGAATCGGCGGAGCCGGCAATTTTAGCCCAGAAGCGGCCCCAACCATTGAACCGCGCCCCAGCAGGGGGCCTCCGCCCCCAAAAAACCCTCCAAACCGCCGCATCTCCACCACCGCGCGGGATCGGTAGCGCCGGCCGTTGGCCGGCCCAGAAGGTCCCACCCAGCCCCAAAACCCCTCACACC
>JAEWLO010000523.1 GCA_023457475.1 Pseudomonadota bacterium
ACCCTGACCGAGACCCTGGAAGCGATCGCCATGGCACACAACGCGAACTACGCGGCCGTGGTCTCGCACCGTTCGGGCGAAACCGAAGACACCACCATCGCCGACATCGCCGTGGCCACCACCGCCACCCAGAACAAGACCGGTTCGCTGTGCCGCAGCGATCGTGTAGCCAAGTACAACCAGCTGCTGCGCATCGAGGAAGCTCTGGGTGCCGGCGCGCGTTACGCCGGGCGTGACGCGTTCGTTTCGTTGAAGCGCTGATCCCATGCGCGACTGGCGCTGGCTGCTGCTGGTGCTCGCGGTACTGCTGACATGGCTGCAGTACCGCTTCTGGTTCGGCCCGGGCAACTCGGGTGAAGTGATGGTGCTCGAAGCCCAGGTGGAGAGCCAGAAGCGTGACAACGCCGGTCTGCAGCAGCGCAACGACGCGCTCGCCGCGGAAGTGAAGGACCTCAAGGAAGGCGAGGCTGCCATCGAAGAGCGTGCACGCAGCGAACTGGGCATGATCCGGCCCGGCGAGAAGTTCTACCGGGTGGTGGAGAACGCGCCCGTTGCCGCACCGCGCGCGCCAACGGTCGTCCACGCCGAGAACGGCACCGCACCGGAGGTGCCCTGATGGGCGGCATCTGGGCCGTGGTGCCGGCAGCCGGTCGGGGCACCCGTTTCGGTGGGCCCACGCCGAAGCAGTATCTGGTCGCTGGCGACCGGGTGCTGCTCGCGCACACGCTGGAGGCGCTGCTGTCGCATCCTGCGGTAGCCGGGGCGATGGTGGTCATTTCCGAAAACGACGCTGACTGGCCCGGCTGGACCTCGTTGGCCGACAAGCCGATCCTGACCTGTACCGGCGGGGCGACCCGCGCCGATTCGGTGCTGGCCGGTCTGCAGGCGCTGCCGGATGACGTGCGCGCCGACGAGTTCGTGCTGGTGCACGATGCCGCCCGCCCCAATCTTGCGGCTGCTGACCTTGGCCGCCTGCTGGAAGTGGGGCGCAACGATCCGGTGGGCGCGATTCTTGCCGCGCCGGTACGCGACACCCTCAAGCGCGCGGGCGACGACGGCGGCATCGACGGCACCGAGCCACGCGCGCGGTTGTGGCGTGCACTCACGCCGCAGCTGTTCCGCCGGCACCAGCTGGCGCGCGCACTGCAGGACGCCGCAGCCGCCGGGGTGGAAATCACCGATGAGGCGATGGCGATGGAGCGTCAGGGGCTGCGGCCGTTGCTGGTGGAAGGCAACGAGGACAACTTCAAGGTCACCACGCCGGCCGATCTGTCCCGCTTTGAATTCGAGCTGTCGCGCCGCGGCGGTTGAGATACCCGGTCCGGGCAGTGCCCGGCGTTACGTTAGGTCCATGTCATGAACACGCCTGCTTTTCCGCCCGTCCGCATCGGCCAGGGTTACGACGTCCACGCCTTCGGCGAGGGCGACCACATCATGCTCGGTGGGGTGCGCGTGCCGCACAGCTGCGGTGTGCTGGCGCACAGCGATGGCGATGTGATCCTGCACGCGCTGTGTGACGCCATGCTCGGTGCGCTGGCACTGGGGGACATCGGTCAGCACTTCCCGCCATCCGACATGCGCTGGAAGGACGCTGACAGCAGCGACTTCCTGCGCCACTGCAACGCACTGCTGCGCGATCGTGGCTGGCAGGTGGGCAATACCGACATCACCGTGATCTGCGAACGCCCCAAGGTCGGTCCGCATGCGATGGCCATGCGCGAACGCATTGCCGATGTGCTGGGCATCGCGCTGGATGCGGTGAGCGTCAAGGCCACCACGTCCGAGAAGCTGGGCTTCACCGGCCGGGGCGAAGGCATTGCGGCGCAGGCCGTAGTGCTGCTGGTGGCGCTGTGATTCCGTTGCCGCTGGCGTTCGGTGCGCCGTTGCTGCGTGCGAAGATCCGTACCACGCCGGAAGACTTCCAGGTCGACGAACTGCCGGCGTTCGAGCCGAGCGGGGAGGGCGAGCACCTGCTGCTGACCGTGCGCAAGCGCGGGGCCAACACGGTGCATGTGGCGAAGCTGATCGCGAAATGGGCAGGCCTCCCGGACATGGCCGTCAGCTATGCGGGCATGAAGGACCGCCACGCGCTCACTACCCAGCGCTTCAGCGTGCACCTGCCCAAGCGGGTCGCACCGGACCCGGCCCTGTTGAACAGCGATGAAGTCGAAGTGCTGGAATCGACCTGGCACAACCGCAAGCTGCAGCGCGGCGCGCTGGCCGGTAACCGCTTCCGCCTGGTGCTGCGGGACGTGCAGGGTGATGCGTCGGCCATCGATGGGCGGCTGGTGCAGATCGCCACCCGCGGCATTCCCAACTGGTTCGGTGAGCAGCGCTTCGGCCGCGACGGCGGCAACGTGCCAGCTGCCCTGGCCATGTTCCAGGGCCGGCGCATGCGCCCGGACCAGCGCTCGCTGTTGCTTTCGGCGGCGCGTTCGGCGTTGTTCAACCAGGTGCTGGCGGCGCGGGTGGAGCAGGGAACCTGGGACAGCGCACTGGACGGTGAGGTGTGGATGCTGGACGGCAGCCGCAGCGTGTTCGGGCCCGAGCCGTGGAGCGACGCACTGGCCGAGCGGCTGGCGCGTTTCGATATCCACCCGAGTGGCCCGTTGTGGGGTGAGGGTGAGCTGCGCAGCCGCGACGCGGCACAGGCGCTGGAAATGGCCGCTGTCAGCGACGAGCAGTCGCTGCAGCTGCGCACCGGACTGGAAGGTGCACGCCTGAAGCAGGAACGCCGCGCGTTGCGCCTGCGACCGGCCCTGCTGCAGCACCAGTGGCTGCAGGCGGACGTACTGGTGCTGAGCTTCGCGCTGCCACCGGGGTGCTATGCGACCGCCGTGCTGCACGAGCTGGGGCCGGTGGACGACGTGGGCGGGGAATCCGCCGGCGGCTGATGCCGAACCGGCGGTCGGCCTGGTGGTGCCGGTGGGGTGGTGCCGGT
>JAEWLO010000524.1 GCA_023457475.1 Pseudomonadota bacterium
GCGCCGGGCTCTGCCCGGCCGGCGGTGCAACCCAACCAGTACCCGACGGTCACCCCATCAACCACACGCGCACCAGCGAAACCAGCTTGTCCACATCCAACGGCTTGGCAATGTAGTCATTCGCCCCTGCCTGGATGCAGTGCTGCTGGTCATCCGGCATCGCCTTCGCGGTGAGCGCAATGATCGGCAGATTCCGGAACCGTGCATCCTGCCGGATCTCCCGGGTAGCGGTCAGTCCATCCTTCACCGGCATCATGATGTCCATCAACACCAGCTCGATGGCACCCGGCCCATCGGCGGCAGCCTTCAGGGTGTCAATGGCCTCCTGTCCATTGCGGGCAATGGTCACCTTGCACCCCTGCGGCTCAAGCACATTCATCAGCGCGTAGATGTTGCGGACATCATCCTCGACCACCAGCACGCGCTTGCCCTCCATCGCACTGTCGCGACGCTGCGCGATGCGGATCATGCCCTGCTTGGACTCCGGCAGGTTGCTCACCACCTGGTGCAGGAACAGGGTCACCTCATCCAGCAGGCGCTCGGGCGAACGCGCGCCCTTGATGATGATCGAGCTGGAGTAACGTCCCAGGCGCACTTCTTCTGCCGGCGACAGCATCCGGCCGGTATAGACGATGATCGGGGGCAGGGCGTGCGTGCTCTTCTCGCTGAGCAGTTCCAGCAGCTCGAAACCAGACGCATCGGGCAGGGTCAGGTCCAGCACCATGCAGTCGAACGCGTGCCGCGACAGCGCCTCGAGGCATTCCCCGGCAGACCCGGCACCCACGGTTTCCACATCGGCACCCGCCAGCAGCTCGCGTACGGCGTCCAACTGGACGGCATCGTCTTCCACCACCAGCACCAGGCGTGGCCGCTGCGAGAGGCGACGTTCCAGCGAATCAAGCGCGTCTGCCAGCTGTTCGCGCGTGGCTGGCTTGCCCAGATACCCCACGGCACCCAGCGACAGCGCCTTGTGCGCGTGGTCCATGGCGGACACTACATGGATCGGAATATGCCGCGTACGCATGTCGTGCTTGAGGGTGTCCAGCACCGAAAGGCCCGATTGATCGGGCAGGCCGATGTCCAGCACGATGGCATGCGGCAGTTCCGCAAGGGCCGCCGCCAGCGCATCGCGGGCGTTGTGCACCACATGCGCGCTGAAGCCCATTTCAGTGACGAGGTCGCGGACGATATCGCCGAATGCGATGTCATCTTCGACGATCAGAATCAGCCCACGTCCGACGTTGCGCGCGGCAACGGGCACGGGTCGAACGTGCTGCGCCGATGCGGCCAGAGGCTCCGCTACTGGCGCAATCACGTGCTCTGCGGTGACCAGCCGCGCGGCAACTGCCACCCGGAAAGCGCTTCCCTTGCCGAGCTCGCTGTCCACCGTAATGTGGCCGCCAAGCAGCCGCGCCAGCTCCTGGGAAATGGACAGGCCCAGGCCGGTACCGCCATAACGGCGGCTGATGGAGCCGTCGGCCTGCTGGAACGCTTCAAAGATGCGTTCCTGCTGTTCGGGCGCGATACCAATGCCAGAGTCGGTCACCGCGAACACCACCTGGCCATCGCGCGCCGCCGATGCCGTCACAGAAACGCCGCCCGCCTCGGTGAACTTCAGGGCATTGGACAGCAGGTTCTTCAGAATCTGCTCGAGGCGCTGACGGTCGGACTCGATCACCGCCGGGCAGCCGTCGGCGACTGAAACGTTCAGGGTCAGACCCTTCTCACTGGCAACAGGGCCCAGCAGGGTCGCAATGTCGGCCAGCAGCTTCTCCACGCTGAAGGGCTCGGCATGCACCTGGATATGCCCTGCTTCGATCTTGGAAAGATCCAGGATCTCATTGATCAGGTTCAGCAGGTCCGAGCCCGAGGAATGAATGGTGCGTGCGAACTTCACCTGCTCTTCGGTGAGGTTGCCGTTGCGATTGTCGCCCAGCAGCTTGGACAGGATCAGCGCAGAGTTCAGCGGCGTGCGCAGTTCGTGCGACATGTTGGCCAGGAACTCGGACTTGTACTGGCTGGCGCGCTGCACCTTGTTGGATTCGGCCACGATGCCGGCATTGGCGCGGGCCAGCTTGTCCCGCTCTTCCTCCAGCTGCAGTGACTGGTCGAACAACTGGTTGTTGGTCTGCTCCAGTTCCGCCTGCTGTTCCTCCAGCTCCGCCTGGGACGCGCGCAATGCGCGGCTGTGTTCCTCCAGCTCTTCATTGGAGACCCGCAGTTCCTCGCTCTGCAGCTGCAGGGCTTCGGACTGCGCCTGGGTCTGCCCGAGCAGTTCGGAGAGCTTGGCCCGGTATGCGGCCGAACGCAGGGCAATGGCCAGGTCGGCTGAGGCCAGCTCCAGCAGCTCGACCACCTCGCTGGGTACATCGCCGAAGAAGCCGAGTTCGATCACCCCGGTAACGTCGCCTTCGTGCAGGGCGGGGGCGAGGACCAGGGGGCGGGGCTGGCTTTGACCCCGCCCCGAGCCGACCGTGAAGTAGCCGGCCGGCACGTCCGACACCAGCAGCACGCGCTTCTCGGCCACGGCCCGGCCGAGCAGGGACTCGGCCGGACGCAGCGCGCCGCCTTCGATGATGTCCACGGCCGAGGTGGTACCTACCGCGCCGATGCGCTGGAAGCCGGCGTCCGTCGGAACGAACAGCATGCCGGCCTCGGCACCGGTGTAGCGGGCGAGGAAACCCAGGCTGGCCTTGGCCAGTACATCGTTGTCCAGGTCGCCGCCGGTCGCCGAGGTCAGTTCCAGCCGGCCCTGCTGCAGCCACGCGCTGCGGTCGCGGGCACGCGCATGACGGCGGAGCAGGAAGGCGATCAGAGTGGTCAGGATGATGCCCAGTAGGGCGGTCGCCGCACCGGTGGTGAGCGCCACGCTGTAAGCCTTGTCCATCTCGGCCAGACGCTGGGCCCGCTTGTCCAGCTCGATGGTGCGCATTGCGGTGAGGCGTGCCCGGATGTCGTCCATCGCGGCCTTGCCGCGATCGGAGTTGACCACGGTCAAGGCCGCTTCGAACCCGTGGGTGCGCCGCAGTTCGATGGTTTCGTGCAGCTCTTCCATCTTGGCCTGGACGCCGCGGGCCAGCAGTTTGAGGCGCTCGCTCTGGGCGGGGTCGTACGCCAGCGACTGCTCCATGGCCTTCAGCTGCGTTCTGGCCCCCTCCAGTGCAGTCTCGTAGGGCTCCAGATAACTCTCATTGCCGGTGAGCAGGTAGCCGCGCTGGCCGGTCTCGGCATCCTGGACCGACGAAAGTACTTCACTCAGGGCCGTCATGGTCTCCTGCGACAGGATGACCTCCGCGCTGCCTTTCCTGATGGTGCTGATGTTTTTACTGGCCAGAAAGCCGCTACCTAGGAAAAACAGCATCACTCCCAGCAGTGGCCAAAGCGTACGGGAGGAAGCCCCGGCATTGGGGGAATCATGGCGGGGCTTACGCGAAGCGGTCATGGGTAGCCGGCAGGGTGGACGCAACAGCCCAGCGTATCACGCGTATTAAAGCGGACACCACGGGCGACGACTCAGCGCCATTTCGTCGGCGGTCCGGCTGATTCATCGGCGGCTTCTGCTGCTTGGTCGCAAACGGGTTGCCACGCCCCCGTACGGATGGCAACGTGCCGCGGCGATCACGTCGACCTGGAACCGCGCATGACCCCCGTTGCCCTGTATTCGCCCGATCCGGCCCGCGGCTGGCTGCCATGGGCCTGGCTGACGCCGATCCTGATGATCCTGTTCAACGCGGTACCGGTGATCGCACTGGACGGGTGGATGCAATCGCAGCATTGGTCGACGCCGGACGGCGATCCGATCGGCCTCGCTGGCTTGCATGCGCTGCTGTGGATCGGCTTTGCGCCGACGCTGGTGGCCGTA
The DNA here is from genome assembly GCA_023457475.1 of Pseudomonadota bacterium. Lineage (GTDB taxonomy): Bacteria > Pseudomonadota > Gammaproteobacteria > Xanthomonadales > Xanthomonadaceae > Stenotrophomonas. The sequence goes on from JAEWLO010000524.1 coordinate 3,863, forward strand.
CTCGCCTGGGTACGCTTCGTCGAAGGGCGCTCGCTGGCGAGTATCGGGCTGACCGGTCCCGCGC
>JAEWLO010000525.1 GCA_023457475.1 Pseudomonadota bacterium
CATGGCGCGGGGCCCCGCCCGCCCCCCGGAGGTAAACCGGACGATCAACCGCGATGAAAGGCGCAGCAACGGCGGCGTCGACACGCGAGCAGAACCCCATCCATCGTGGGCTGTGGGCATCTGCAACCTATCCAATTGTTCCACATGGACTTTTCTGGGATGCTGGCCGCCCCCTTGCAGAGGTCCCAAATTGGGACTAGGATGCGGCCATGAAGGTTGTTGCAGTAGGTGCCCTGCGGAGTTTCTGGGAACGTCATCCCGACGCCGAGCAGCCACTCAAGGCGTGGCACGACGAGGCGCGTCACGCGCGGTGGGAGGTACCCCATGACATTCGAAGCCGCTACGCCAATGCAAGTTTCGTTGGACATAACCGTGTCGTGTTCAACATCGAAGGCAATGACTATCGCTTGATCGTCGCAGTCGCCTACCGCTTCCAGGCGCTTTACATCAAATTCGTCGGCACGCATGCAGAGTACGACCGCATCGACGCTGCCACTGTGGAGTCCGCATGAACATCCGCCCTGTTCGAACTGAAAGCGACTACCGCGCTGCACTCCTCCAGCTTTCGGCCTACTTCGACAAAGAGCCTGTACCGGGCACCGAGGAAGGTGACCATTTCGAGGTACTCACCACCCTGGTGGAAGCCTACGAATCCCGGATGTTCCCCATCGAAGCGCCCGACCCCGTCGAGGCGATCCGCTTCCGCATGGAGCAAGGCGGGCTGACAGTGAAAGACCTGGTTCCTTCCATCGGACAACCCAACCGGGTCTACGAGATTCTCAATCGCAAGCGGGGACTCACGCTTGAGATGATCCGGAACCTGCATCGCAATCTCGGCATTCCGGCAGAGAGCCTGATCGGGACGTGACACAGGCGTTCGCTGTCGAGTTCCGCTGCAGGAGCACAACGAAGCGCCAGCTCACCCCTCCCAGTTCAACCCACGCGGCGCGTTGCGGAACCCGGCCTTCCGCAACGCGTCGGTGACTGGACCCTTTGAGGGCGGCGCGTCGTCGACCAGGTCCAGGGTGAAGCGCAGGCGCGGGGTGCGGCGGAGTGCGGTGGCCAGCGCGGCGGCAGCGGAGGCAAGCACCTCGGCCGCGTCGGGTGCATCCATCGACACGTAGTTGAGCAGCGTGCGCCCGCCCTGCGCCAGATGCAGCAGCAGGCGACCGTCTCCGATCACCACGATCGCCCCCGCCCGGCGTGCCGGACGCGTGCCGGACCCATGCGCCGGCCACGGCAACGTGGTGCCAAACGGATTGGCCGGGTCGACCGCCGAAAGGGCAACCGGGGGGGGCTGCTGCCCGCTCGTCGCGTCGCCCAGCTCCCGCAGGCGATCCACATCGACCCGGTCGGCGAACTGCGCGCCGCCCAGTCCTTCCACGAAGCGCCCCCGCAGCACTCGCCCCGCATCTTCCATGCGCCGGTACACCTGCTGGATGGCAGGGAAGCCACCGGCGACGCCCTCCGCCATCGCCGCGCCCCGGGTGACCACGCCGTGCCGGTCGAGCAGGCCTTCGGCCAATGCCAGCGCGCGCACCGTATCCGGGGTGTCCTCCCGCTGCAGCAGGGACCAGCGCCCAGCCAGGCTCGGGGCGTCCAGATGGGCCACACCGAGCGCCGGCCGCGTCGCGCTGCTGGTCGCATCCTGCATCACCGCGCCCCCGATGCCACGGCGACGGCGCGCGGCCGCCACCACGCGCGCACGCGGTACACGGACGCCGGTCAGCGCACGCAACGGCGACCACAGGTCGCAGGTTACCCGGCCCTGCCAGACCAGTGCCCACAGCGCGGCATGCAGGTCTTCCACCGGTGGCATCGGACCTTCACTCCAGCGGGCGTGCACCTGCTGGGCCAGCTGACGCACGAACCACGCGCCGCCCTCGGCCAGCACCGCCAGCAGCGTCGCCTGCAGCGGGCTCACGTCCTCCGCAGGCACCGGCGGCAGGGTTTCGGCGGCGATCTCCTGCAGATGCAGCGACACCAGTCCATCGTCCTCGCCGACGCGGCCATGCCCCACCCACACCACCGTGCCGGTGGCCAGCAGTTCGTCCAGCATCGCCGGCGCATAGTCGCGCACGCGCGCAGGCAGCACCTGCTGTTCCCATGCCGACACCGGCAGTGCCAGGCCGGCCAGCTGCTCGATCACGCGGGCCACGCCTTCGGTGCCTTCCAGTCCACCCGCGGCCATGTCCGTGGCCACCACGCCGTGGCGCTCCAGCAGCAGGCGCACAAAGGCGTCAGGCGGCACCGGGCGGGTCGCGTCGCGCGCCGCCTGCAGAGACCGTAGCCGCAACCGGCGGAACACGTCCTCCGCCACCCAGGCGTGCTCGCCCACCTTGAGCACCCTGCCCTGCTCCGCCAGCTGCGTCAGTGCGGCGTCAACCACCGCTACGCCAAGACCGAACGCGGCCGCAACGTCGCCCGAAAGGAACGACGCATGGGTGCGCGCAAACCGCATCAGCAGGTCGCCCAGTGGATCGGGAGACGCCTGCAGGAAGGCAGCCGGCACACGCGGCGGCAACCGCACACCTAATCCATCGCGCAGCCGCGCCGCGTCTTCAATCGCGGCCCAGTGGGGCTGTCCCGCCAGCGCGACGCGGATGGCGCGCTGCTGCCGCTGCAGCGATGCCAGTGCGTCGCCTGCATCGCCTCCGGCCAATCGCGCGGCAACGGCCTCCGCCGTCATCGGTCCCAGTTCGCGCAGCAGGTCGGCCACGCCCTCTTCGTGCCGGGCCTGACGCTCGGGTGACAGACGCTGCAGGCTCATGCCGACCTGTTCGACCACCTCGGCGTCGAGCAGCTCGCCCAGCGCCACCTCGCCGAGCAGGTCCCCGAGCAGCCCGCTGTCGAGCGACAGGATCGAGGCACGCCGCTCGGCCTGCGGCACATCACTGGCATACAGGAACTCGGCGACGTAGCCGAACAGCAGGTCGGCCGCGAACGGCGACGGCACCTCGGTCTGTACGTCCACCAGCTGCACCGCGCCGCTGCCGATGCGCTGCATGAGCCCGTCCAGTGCGTCCAGGTCATAGACATCCTGCAGGCATTCGCGGGCCGCTTCGACCACGATCGGGAAGTCCGGATGCTGCTGCGCTACGGCCAGCAGCTGGCCGGCACGCAGGCGCTGCTGCCACAGCGGCGAGCGTTTGCCGGGCTGGCGGCGTGGAAGCAGCAACGCGCGCGAGGCGCATTCGCGGAACCGGGCCGCGAACAGCGCCGAGCTGTCCACCGCCTGGATCACCGTGCGTCGCAGCCGCTCCGGCTCGAACACGAACAGGGACGCACCCGGCACCCGGCCGGTGGTGTCCGGAATGCGCGCGACAATGCCGTCGTCGCTGGACACCACGTTCGGGTCCACCTGCCACTGCGAGCGCAGGCGCTCGGCCAGAGCCAGCGCCCAGGGATCGTGCACCCGGCGGCCGTAAGGCGAGTGCAGCATCAGGCGCCAGTCACCGGTCTCGTCGCGGCAGCGCTCCACCACCAGCTGCCGGTCGGTGGGCAACGCCTGGGTGGCGGCGCGTTGTTCCTGCACCAGCCCCCGCATGTTGCGGATGGCAATGTCGTCCACGCCGCTGGCCGCCAGCGCTTCGCGCAGCGGAGGCGGCAGGGCATCCAGCGCCACGTCGTCCGGAACGCGGTCCAGCGTGCCGAGAAACCGTCCGACGGCTTCGCCCAGTTCGGCGGGCCGGCCCACGCCCTCGCCGCGCCAGAACGGCAGGCGGGCCGAACGCCCAGGAGCCGGGCTCACCACCACCTGATCGTGGGTGATCTGGTCGATCCGCCAGGTGGTCGCGCCCAGCGTGATGACGTCCCCCACCCGTGACTCGTGCACCATCTCCTCGTCCAGCTCGCCCACCCGCCGGCTGCCTGCGCGCTCGCTGCCTTCGGGCAGCAGCACGCTGTACAGGCCGCGGTCGGGGATGGTGCCGCCGCTGGTCACCGCCAGCTGCCGCGCGCCCGGCCGCGCGGTCAGCACGCCGGTGTCGCCCTGCCACACCAGACGCGGCCGGAAGCTGGCGAAGTCGTCCGAAGCGTAGCGGCCTGCCAGCATGTCCAGCGTGGCATCGAAGGCGCTGCGCGGCAGCGTGCGGTACGGGGCCGCACGCCGCACGCGGGCATACCAGTCGTCCACCTGCAGCGGCTCCATGGCCACCGCCGCCACGGTCTGCTGGGCCAGCACGTCCAGCGGATTCTCCGGTGGCTGCAGCGCTTCAATGCGTCCGGCGTGCATGCTCTGCACGGCCACCGCCGCGTCGATCAGATCGCGGCGCGTGCGCGGATACAGCAGCCCGCGCGAGACGCCGCCCACCTGGTGCCCGGCACGGCCCACGCGCTGCAGCGCGCTGGCCACCGACAGCGGTGCGGCCACCTGGATCACCAGGTCCACATCGCCCATGTCGATGCCCAGCTCCAGGCTGGAAGTGGCCACCACGCAGCGCAGCTGGCCGTGCTTGAGGGCCTGTTCAATCTGCGCCCGCTGCTCCTTGGACACGGAGCCATGGTGCGAGCGGGCAATCAGCCCGTCTTCGGTCACCACGCGGCCCGAGGTGCTGCCGGTGAAGGACCCGTAGGCCTGCGCGGACGCGTCGGTGCGCTGCCGCTGCGCATCGGGCGAGGTCCGCTCGGCATACAGCGCGTTCAGACGCGCCGTGAGCTTCTCGGCCACGCCACGCGAATTGGCGAACACGATCGTGGATCGGTGGCGAAGCACCGCGTCGAGAATGCTGGCTTCCACATGCGGCCAGATCGATCCGGCGCGCACGCCCGGCGCCTCGTCGCCGCCCCGCGCCGGGATGTCGGCCATGTCCTCCACCGGCACCACGATCTTCATCTCCAGCCGGCGCGGCGACGGTGGATTGACCACGGTCACGGGCCGGTCGCCGCCCAGGAAGGCGGCCACCGTGGTTTCCGGGCGCACCGTCGCGGACAGGCCGATGCGCTGGGCCGGTTGCTGCAGCAGCGCGTCCAGCCGCTCGAGACTGAGCGCCAGGTGCGAGCCGCGCTTGGTGCCGGCGACGGCGTGGATCTCATCGATGATGATGGTCTGCACGCCGCGCAGTGTTTCGCGCGCCTGTGAGGTGAGCATCAGGAACAGGGATTCGGGCGTGGTGATCAGAATGTCCGGCGGGCGGCGCAGCAGGCGTGCGCGCTCGTTGGCCGGCGTGTCGCCACTGCGGATCGCGACGGTGATGTCCACGGTGGCGCTGCCCTGCTGCTGCCGTTGCGTGGCCACGCCCTGCAGCGGAATCTGCAGGTTGCGGTGCACATCGGCGGCCAATGCCTTGATGGGCGAGATGTAGAGCACCCGGGTGCGGGCCTTCGGATCGGCTGCCGGACCGCTTTCCTTCTCGACGAACAGCCGGTCGATGGCCTGCAGGAAGGCCGCCAGCGTCTTGCCCGAGCCCGTGGGCGCGATCACCAGGGTGTGCTGGCCGCTGCTGATGGACGCCCAGGCGTGCGTCTGCACCGGCGTGGCGGACGCAAACGCCCTCGCAAACCATGCGCGGGTGGCAGGGCTGAACGTGGACGGCGCGTCTTGCGCGGCGGGGCGACGAGGAGGCACGAAAGTGGCGAAAGGCATGACCCGGGAGACCCCGTCAGCTTAACGGCTGGACGGTGCGTGCGGCGTCACGCCCACGCCCGGCACCGTCGGCCTCGTAGCGCCACGCCCCGCGTGGCTTCGCTACACCCGATCGAAGCGTAGTGACACGCCACGCGTGTCATCTCCGTGCCGAAATGGAAAAGCGGCCGCAGCACCAGCACCACGGCCGCCCGTTCCTTACAGCGCCTTCAGAATGAACCCATTCTCGGTGGCAGTGACTTCAATCGGCGTGTTCTCGTCGAACCCCGCCGCCGTCAACCAGTGCCCCTGCAGCACCAGATAGCATTCGCCTTCCTGCTCATCGCCGGTCAGCTCCTCCGGCGGAATGGGCATGAAGTAGGCCATGGGCAGGGGGGGCGGTGCCGCGCCCTTGAACGGGTTGCGCGGGCGGTACTTGGCGATGGGTTTATCAGGCCGCATCTGGGTCATGGCGTTTCTCCGGTCAGTGTGACTCCGCTGCCAGCGCAACGGAGCAGGAGGCAGGAATGCGCTCCGCACGCGACCATGCGCAGATGGCATCGAAATGGGAAATCGCAGCGCGCGGATTTCCGGTTGGACACGCGAACGGAGCACCCTGTTTTGACGCAATCAGGCAAAAACCGAGCAGCGACGGCTGCACGCTGTCACAGTTCACGGCGTTCAATGACGCCAATGCCCCGTTTCGGCGGGCAGTGTCACTCTGCTGACGGCTTCAGCCCGGAACTCCCCTGCGCGCGCAGCCCACCCCGTTTCGCGCATCACTGTCGCACCTTGAGCATTTTGCCTACCGCCCCCTCCCACGTAGCGACACGCCATGCGTGTCCCACGGCAGGCCAGATACGACACCACTTCGGCATTTCTGCAAACGCCGTCACATCGAAATCCAGCCGACTACGACAATCGCCTGTCGCTTTCGCCAAGTAAGAAAATACCTACAAATCAAAGCGCTTTGCAGCGACGAAGAAGGCATGCAGGGTGTGCCCCGGGTCTAGAAGCCCGCTCAACTGCAAACTTTGTTGGACGTTCCCGACGCCGGGAGGGTGGCTAATACAAGACCCCTCACCATGGGGAAATACGCCCGCCCGATGCAGTTGACGCGGTCTTCTAGTCTCCCGGCCCCCTCGCCGTAACACGCGAGGGGGGTTTCCTTCCTCGCAGGAGAAACCCTCATGCAGAAGCACTGGGCGGACACGCCCCACATTGAACCCTCGAACGACAACCACTGTCCCATTTGTCAGGAACTCGAGGCCCTCACCGGCCCGGCCCTCGCCGCCGGCCACACGGAAGCGGACACCACCCCGTTCATGACGCTGCGCGGCCGATGGCTGGAGCAGATGGGTTTTGGAGCCGGTTCCACCGTCCGTGTGGATGCCAGCGGCACCCGCATCACCATCGATGTGGTGGCCCGGCCGGGCGACCCGCAACCGGAGGTACCGGCGACGCTGGAGCGCGAAGTGCACTACACGGAAGTGGAACCGCACGCCCAGCACGGCCATCACATCTGGAGCGACCGATGAAGCATCCTGTGACGATTCGGCTCAAGGTGGACGCCGGCCTGCGCGACCGGTTCCGGGAGGCGGCCTACCGGTCGCAGCAGTCCCCCTCGCAGGTCATCCGGCAGCTGATGGAGAAGTTCGTGGCGCTTGAGACGCACCCCCGCGCGGTGGATCTGACCGTGTGCAGCAACATCCGGCGTGCAGCCGCTCACGCGGCGCGGCAGCGCCCGTGCCCGCCGCCCGATATCGTCCGCTGGTAGCACCCCGCTGGGCGGAGCGTTGGCGGAATTTTCGATGAACGCCAACGCTCCATTAACGTTTTCCGTTGTTTTTCCGACCGAAATCCGACCCCGCCGTTTCCAGAATCGCCGCCATCCCGATTCGATGGCGGTACCGCGTGGAAACCTCCGACATTTTTCCGACAGCACATGCTGCGTCACAGCGCGCGGCGGCACCGCACGCCACGACCGGCGTGTGGGCCACCATTCGCAGCAGCCGCCCCGTGCTGGGCCAGGAAACGCTCATTCTGGTCTGCAGCGTGTTCTTCGCCATCGTCAGCAATGGACCCTTCTGGAAGGCGGCCACCGCGCTGCACCCGGGGCACCTGACGTTCGTGCTGTCGCTGGCCGGTCTGCTGATCGCGACCAACGGCCTGCTGCTGTCGTTGCTGGTCTGGCGCTGGACGGCGAAGCCGGTCATCACGGTGCTGCTGTTCGCCACCGCGATGGCGGTGCATTACATGACCACGTATGGCGTGTTCATGGATGCGGACATGGTGCGCAATGTGCTGGCGACCGACGTCAAGGAATCCCGCGAACTGATGACGCCTTCGCTGATCGTGCCCCTGCTGCTGTATGCCGTGCTGCCCGTGGCGCTGCTGTGGTGGGTGCGGGTGCGCGACCGCAAGGTAACCCGCACGCTGTGGGTACGGCCGCTGTTCATCGCCGCGCTGCTGGCCGGCGGTTTCGCCTCGGTCATGCTGTCGTCCGCGGATGTGTCGGCCATGCTGCGCAATCACCGTGAGATCAAGTACCTCGCCACGCCGCTGAACTACGTGGTGGGCCTGCAGCAGAACCTGCGGGGCAGTTCTCCGATCAAGAAGGCACCGAAGACGCCGATCGCCCTGGACGCGATTGCCGCGCCGCGCGCGACGTCCTCCAGGCCGCGCCTGCTGGTGCTGGTGGTGGGCGAAACCGC
>JAEWLO010000526.1 GCA_023457475.1 Pseudomonadota bacterium
CTGGGGGCTGATCAGGTGCCCGATGACATCGCGTTCGACAATGCCGATGGACTGCCAATGACGGTCCAGGCTGTGGGCACTGGCTTCACGTGCGGCGGCGTTGGCATCGACCGTCACGTGCCCGGGCTCGAGCGAGCGGGCACTCGGGGCCGGCCTGCCGAGGCCGAACAGCTTCTTCAGAATACTCATGGGTTCTTCCCTGATTTAAATGTAGCGACACGCCACGCGTGTCCATCGCGGCATCAGTCCGACGTGCGTGATTTGACCTTCAACAACATCTCCAACGCCTTGCCGACCGCCGCGAACGCGAACGCGCCGGTGATGTGCGTCGCCGCGCCCAGTCCTGCCCCGCAGTCCAGCTTCAGTGCCGCATCCGCCCCCATCTGCGGACGGATGCCACAGACGGTGCCGTCCGCCTGCGGGTATTTCACGTTCTCCAGCGAGTAAATGGCCGGCACGCCGAAGTAACGCGAGGCGTTCTTCGGGAAGTTGAAATCGCTGCGCAGCTTCTTGCGGATCAGCGCCAGCATGGCGTCATGCTCGGTACGCGAGACGTCGCGTACCCGCACCAGCGTGGGGTCGGTACGCCCGCCTGCCGCGCCCACGGTGAGAATTGGCAGCTTGCGCCGACGACACCAGGCGATGGTTTCCACCTTGACCCGGAAGCTGTCGCAGGCATCGATCACCAGATCGAACTTGCGGTCGAGCAGTTCCTCCATGTTTCCCACGGTCAGGAAAGACGCAACGGCGTCCACGTCGATGTCCGGGTTGATCGCCCGGCAGCGCTCGGCCATCGCCTCGGCCTTGTTGCGCCCGTACATGCCCGCCAACGCCGGCAGCTGGCGGTTGGTGTTGGACACGCAGATGTCGTCGGCGTCGATCAGGGTCAGGTGCCCCACCGCGGTCCGGGCCAGCGCTTCCACCACCCACGAGCCCACACCGCCCATGCCGACCACCGCCACCCGGCGGCGCGACAGCTGGTCCACGGTGCCTACCCCATACAACCGGTCGATGCCGGCGAAACGCTCACGCAGTACGTCGTTCATGCCGCCATTTTAAACGGGAGGCCGGCTGACCGCAGGCCCGATTCATCTGCCAGCCACGATTCCCTCCACGGATTGGCGTCCTGTTCACACTCGGCAGGACAGGATCGCCCCATGCGCACCAGACGCATCCAACCACCCGTTCTGGCGAGGAGAACCACCATGAAGATCCAACTGATTGCTGCTGCCGCCGTGGCCACCGTTGCGCTGGCAGGCTGCGCCACCTCGCCGGGCTACGGTGGTGGCGGTTACAACAACGGCGGCTACAACAACGGCTACGGCAACAGCGGCGGTTACAACCAGTCGCGCTGCGCCGATTGCGGCATCGTGACCCGCATCAACACCGTGGCCTCCGGCCGCACCGCGCCCGCCGCCACCGGCGCGATCCTGGGCGGCATCGTCGGTGCCGTGGCCGGCCATGAGATCTCCGACCACACCGGCGGCAGCCGGGGCAACAAGAACGTGGCCGCTGCCGCGGGCGCGGTGGGCGGCGCGCTGGCCGGCAACCAGATCCAGAAGAACGTGACCAGCGACACCTTCGACATCACCGTGCGGATGGATGACGGCCGCACCATGGTGGTCAACCAGCGCGACCTGGGTGGCATCCGCGAAAACACCTATGTGCGCGTGGTGAACGGACGCGTGGTGCTGCGCTGAGGCCGTTGCTGCCAGGCTGCACGTACAGAAAGGCCCGCTTGCGCGGGCCTTTCCTTCATTCGGATGTACCGTCGAGCCTTACTGCGGCTCAACCGCGTCGGCCTGCAGACCCTTCTGGCCCTGCACGACGGTGAAGGAGACCTTCTGGCCTTCCTTGAGGCTCTTGAAGCCCTGGCTCTGGATCGCGCGGAAATGCACGAACACGTCTTCACCGCTCTCACGGCTGATGAAGCCAAAGCCCTTGGCATCATTGAACCACTTCACGGTACCGATTTCACGATCAGCCATCTCACTTACTCCCTGGTGTCTCTGCTTTAGTCGTTGGGTACGCCCGGGGGGCGGCTGAAAGCAAGGGGGGAAGCGAGGTGCGTCGATGCAGCGGATCTGGACGGATCTAGCGTCATCAGGCCACGATCCACGGTGACCTTGCCAAGCTCAGCGCCTGCAACTTAACCCGCGCAAAATGAAAATGCAACTGATTAAATACTAGAAAGTCAACCCTGTTTCCCAAACCGTACGGTACAGAATGGACCCTTCATTCATCTTTTACGTGCTCGCCGTGGTGCTGGTGCTGGTCGGCATCGCCGGCATCATCCTGCCGGCCCTGCCCGGCATCCCGCTGGTGTTCGCCGGGCTGTTGGCCGCCGCATGGACCGATGGCTTCCGCCATGTGGGCTGGGTGCCACTTACCGTACTCGGCCTGCTGACCCTGACCTCGTTCGCGGTGGACATCCTGGCCACGGTCGTCGGGGCCAAGCGCGTACAGGCCAGCGGCAAGGCGCTGTGGGGCACCTTCATCGGCAGCATCGTCGGCCTGTTCTTCATGCCGATCGGGCTGTTCGCCGGCCCCCTGCTCGGCGCGCTGGCCGGCGAGTACTGGCACACCCGCGAGCTGGGCCGCTCCACCAAGGTAGGCCTGGCGACGTGGATGGGCATCCTGCTGGGGGTGGCACTGAAGCTGGGCATCGTGCTCGCCATGCTTGGCATCTTCGCGTTCGCGTGGTTCTACTGAGCCCGCCGATGGCTTGGGGACACGCCATGCGTGTCCCTGCCATGCCACACACCGCGACGGACACGCATGGCGTGTCCCTACGCCGGCTCGACAATGCTGGCTTACCGCTCGCGCTCCGGCGACACTGTGCGCGATTCCCGCCATCGCGGCCTGCTGCCATGACCCCATCGAGCCCCCGCTCCGCCCTGTTCTGCGCCCTGAGCCTTGCCGGCTTCAGTCTTCCCGCACTCGCGCAGGAGGTGGCCCCCACCCCGGCGACGCCTGAAGCCTGCGCTCTGGTGAGCACGGATGCCGCCCGCCTGGCCTGCTACGACACGCTGTTCCGGCGTGGTGCGCAGACCACCCAGGAGGCCGACGCGGCCGCAGTCGCCGCGCAGCAGGCACGGCGCGAGGAGCGCCAGGCCGCACGCCAGGCCCAGGCCGACGCGCCCACCGGCGAGAAGGTCAAGCATCGGCTTGGCGAGCTGTTCCAGAACGACGGCCACGAACAGGCGCTGGCCAATGCCGGCAAGGGCTCACTGCTGGACAGCCGCTGGGAACTGGCGCAGGACTCCAAGCTGGGAGCCTTCCAGCTGCGCGCCTACAAGCCGGTGTACCTGCTGCCCGCGTTCTGGACCAGCGACAAGAACCAGACCCCGCAGTCGCCCAACCCGGACAACACCGTCACCACCCCGCAGCAGCTGGACAGCAACGAGCTGAAGTTCCAGCTGAGCTTCAAGACCAAGGTCTGGGAGAACGTGTTCGGCGACAACGGCGACCTCTGGGCGGGCTATACCCAGAGTTCGCGCTGGCAGGCCTACAACGCCGACAACTCGCGTCCATTCCGGGAAACCAACTACGAACCGGAAATCATGATGATGTTCCGCAACGGCTATTCGATCGGCGGCTGGCGCGGCCGCATGAGCGGGCTCAGCCTGACGCACATGTCCAACGGCCGCGCCGACCCGCTGTCGCGCAGCTGGAACCGGGTGATCGCCACCGTCGGCCTCGATCGCGAGAACTGGGCGCTGGTGCTGCGGCCGTGGTACCGGATTCCGGAAGACCGCGAGGACGACAACAATCCGGACATCGAGGACTATATGGGCCGCGGCGACGCGGTGCTGACCTGGAACCGCAACGGGCACGAAGTCTCGTTGATGGCGCGGCATTCGCTGCGCGGCGGCGACCGCTCGCACGGCGCGCTGCAGCTGGACTACGGCTTCCCGATCAGCAACCTGCTGCGCGGGCATATCCAGGTGTTCGACGGCTACGGCGAAAGCATGATCGACTACAACCACAAGGCCACCTATGTGGGCGTCGGCGTTTCGCTGCTGGAGTGGTACTGATGACGGTGACGATCTGGCACAACCCGCGCTGCGGCAATTCGCGCGGGGCGTTGGAACGGATCCGTGCCGCCGGCATCCAGCCGGTGATCCGCGATTACCTGACCGACGTGCCCAGCGAGGCGGAACTGCGTGCGGTGCTCCGCGATGCTGGGCTGCAGGCCAGTGAGCTGGTGCGCGCGAAAGAGCCGTTGTTCGCGGAACTGGGGTTGGTGGGGGCTGATGAGGCGACGTTGATCGCTGAAATGCTGGCGCATCCATTGCTGATCAACCGGCCGGTGGTGATCACGGACAAGGGGACGGCGCTGTGCCGTCCGCCGGAGAAGGTTGACGCGTTGCTGTGAGACCGCGATGAACGAAGCCGAAGCCTCACCCGCCGCACGTCGAAGTGCATTGGCTCAGCTTCTCCCCGCACCCCAGTTCCGGCATGCGATCGGCGCAGCTGCTGGCGCTCGCCTCGCAGAAGCGGCGCTGTTCGGCATCCTTGAGCTGCGAGCAACGGGATTGCTCTGATATCTGCGATTCGCAGGCCGACAGGCGCGTGGAACGCGGTTCCGCCGCGCAACGGCGGTAGCTTTCCTGGCACTGGATGCTGCACTGGGCACTGGCCGTGAATCCGACCCCGCCGTCGTAGCCGGTATCGGTACTGCGGCATGCAGCGAGCAGCAACAGCGTAGTGAGTGCCGCGACGAGAGGGCGTCCTTGCATGCTCAGGCTCCTTGGAAGGTCGCTTGACCTTACCCCGTAGAGCCACGCCCTGCGTGGCTGGGGCCTGCACCGGTACTGCATCGATTCAGCCGCGCCGCATGACCGGCGTGCGCCGTTCCGATGAACGCGTCGCCACGCGCCCGGTTCCCATCGCCGGGCGAGGGGCATGGTTTTGACGCACCGTGGGGCATCACAAGGACACGCAGGGCGTGTTCCTACACCCAGTCGGTGATGTCTTCGCGGCGGTAGGTTTCGACGAACGACGGCAGCGCCTTGAGCTGCGCCGCATGGGCCTTCAACACCGGCCAGGTGTCGGTCGGCCGCGGCATGTTGCGCGACCAGCGCATCAACATCACCAGCATGTAGTCGACCACACTGCGCTGGGTGCCGAGCACGTACGGCCCTGCCCCCTGCAAGTGGTCAGCCAGATGCTGCCAGGCGGCTTCCAACTGGCAGCGGGCACGTTCGCGCAACGCCTCGGCCTGCGCCGCATCCGTCATACCATCGGCATAGAACCAGTCGCGGTACGCCGGCTGAAGCGTGTTGGCGCACCAGAACATCCAGCGATAGGCCACGCCGCGTGCTGGCGTTCCCGGTGCCGGCAGCAGGCCGGCGTGCGGGTGGCGGTCAGCCAAGTAGAGCGCGATTGCAGCGGCTTCGGTCAAGACCTGGCCGTCGATCAGCAGCGTTGGGACGCGGCCGGCGGGGTTGAGGGCCAGGTAATCGACGGCTTTCTGCTCGCGCGTGTCGAAATCGAGCAGGATCAGTTCGTGCTCGATCTGCAGCTCCAGCAGCAGCCAGTGCACCACCAGTGAGGCGGTGCTGCGGGAACCGTAGAGAGTGGTGGTCATGGGCGCGGCGGGGGTCGGGATGGGAGCCCGATTATGTCTGGCAGAAGAGCCTGCCGCGATGGTTTCAATGCCCTACCGGGCGTTGGCCCGTCCACGGTGGTCGTCTTGCGAGCGACCCTACCCCACCAGACAGTGCGCGCCACGTCTGGTGGAGAGCCCCCTTCCTGGTGGCGTCAGGCCACGACCACGGGAATGCCCGCGATGCGCGCCTGCCACTCGCGCGGGCCGGTGGTGTGCACCGACTCGCCGGTGGAATCCACGGCCACGGTTACCGGCATGTCCTGCACGGTGAACTCGTAGATGGCTTCCATGCCCAGGTCGGCGAAGCCCACCACCTTGGCCGCCTTGATCGCCTTCGAAACCAGATAGGCCGAACCGCCGACCGCCATCAGATAGGCCGACTTGTTGTCACGGATCGCCTCGATCGCAGCCGGGCCACGCTCCGCCTTGCCGACCATGCCGAGCAACCCGGTCTGCTCGAGCACCTGGCGGGTGAACTTGTCCATGCGGGGGGCGGTGGTCGGGCCGGCCGGGCCCACCACTTCGTCGCGCACCGGATCCACCGGGCCCACGTAGTAGATGAAGCGGCCCTTGAGGTCGACCGGCAGCGCTTCACCCTTGTTGAGCATGTCCACCATGCGCTTGTGCGCGGCATCGCGACCGGTCAGCAGCTTGCCGTTGAGCAGCAGGGTCTGGCCCGGCTTCCAGCTGGCGACATCTTCCGGGGTAATGGTGTCCAGGTCGACGCGGGTGCCCTTGGAGGCGTCGTAGGTGATCTGCGGCCAGTCTTCCAGCGACGGCGGGTCCAGCATCACCGGGCCGCTGCCGTCCAGGGTGAAGTGCGCATGGCGGGTGGCGGCGCAGTTCGGAATCATCGCCACCGGCAGGTTGGCGGCGTGGGTCGGGAAGTCCTTGACCTTGATGTCCAGCACCGTGGTCAGGCCGCCCAGGCCCTGTGCGCCGATACCCAGCGCGTTGACCTTCTCGTACAGCTCCAGCCGCAGCTCTTCGGCGCGGTTCGACGCACCACGGGCCTTGAGCTCGTTGATGTCGATCGGCTCCATCAGCGATTCCTTGGCCAGCAGCATCGCCTTCTCGGCGGTGCCGCCGATACCGATGCCAAGCATGCCCGGCGGGCACCAGCCCGCGCCCATGGTCGGCACGGTCTTCAGGACCCAGTCCACGATCGAGTCGGACGGGTTGAGCATCGCGAACTTGCTCTTCGCTTCCGAACCGCCGCCCTTGGCGGCCACGATCACGTCCACGGTGTCGCCCGGGACGATCTTCATGTTGACCACGCCCGGCGTGTTGTCCTTGGTGTTGGTGCGCTTGCCGGCCGGGTCGGCCAGCACCGAGGCACGCAGCTTGTTGTCCGGATGGTTGTAGGCGCGACGCACGCCTTCGTTGGCCATGTCTTCCAGGCTCATCGTGGCGTCGTCCCAGCGGACGTTCATGCCGACTTCCAGGAACACGGTGACGATGCCGGTGTCCTGGCAGATCGGGCGGTGCCCCTCGGCGCACATGCGCGAATTGATCAGGATCTGCGCCATCGCTTCCTTCGCGGCCGGCGATTCCTCGCGCTCGTAGGCGGCGGCAAGGCTCTTGATGTAATCGACCGGGTGGTAGTACGAGATGTACTGCAGCGCGTCGGCGATGGACTGGATGAGGTCTTCCTGCTTGATCGATGTCACGTAATGCTCGCTTGCTCGGGGCTGGCGTGGGGTAAGCCGGTCATTTTAGCGCTCCCCGGACAGCGGCGTTGGGAATCATTCCCACGCGCGGGTGGCACCCGCACCGCCCCGTTCACGTCCCGGGTGGGCACAATGGCACCATGCCTCCCGCCGCCCCCGCCAATCCCAGCCTGCGCGAACGCTTCAAGGCGCTGCGCAACCTGCCGCCATTCCTGCGCCAGATCTGGCAGACCAGCCCCTGGCTGGCTACCGCCAGCCTCGGCCTGCGCGTCATCCGCGCCCTGCTTCCGGT
>JAEWLO010000527.1 GCA_023457475.1 Pseudomonadota bacterium
CTCCAGGACACCTTCGGTGCCTTCGACTGCTGGCTTTCCAGTTTCGCGACGCGGCCTTCGAGGGCCGGTGCAGGTGCCGCCGCGGGCGTCGCGGCAACTGCGCTGCCGGGCGTACCGCCCTCCAGCGCATCCAGCCGCGTCTGCAGCTGCTGGATCTGCTGCGCCTGCTGCTGCACCAGCGCGGCCAGTTCGGCCTGGCTCAGCGGAGCCGGCGGCGTGGTGGTGGTGGTCTGGGCACCGGCGTGGCCGCTGGCCAGCAGCAGGCCAAGGGCCACCGTCAGCGCTGCACGGGGCAGCACGGTTTGCGTCTTCATGGGTTCTCTCCGGCCAGCCGGGCCCCTGGGCCTGCCGCTGGCCTGTTGCGATGATGCGGGGGGATGAAATGCGCAGCCGCGTGGGGGAGGATGCGCCTGCGACGCGGGCGGACGACGGGCCGCCCGTTCCGTGGCACCGGGCGAGCCGGCACCACGGACGCGCAGATCAGCTGGTGGCGCCCTGCTGCTGGTTCGGACGCCAGGTGATGACGCGGTTCTCGACGATATCCAGCATCCAGTCGATCACCAGCACGAAGGCGGCCAGGATGATGATGCCGGCGAACACGCCCACCGCATTGAAGTTGCCTTCGGCCTGCGCGATCAGGTAGCCCAGGCCCGCCGAGGCACCCAGGTACTCACCGATGATGGCACCCACCACCGCGAAGCCCACCGAGGTGCGCAGCGAGGACAGGATCCAACTGGCGGCCGCCGGGAAGTACACATGACGCAGCAGGTCGCTGCGGCCCGCGCCGAGGATGCGCGCATTGGCCAGCACCACCGGGTTCACTTCGCGCACGCCCTGCATGGCGTTGAAGAAGGTGGTGAAGAACACCAGCGTCACCGCCAGCGCAACCTTCGACCACAGGCCCAGGCCCAGCCACAGCACGAAGATCGGAGCCAGCACCACACGCGGAATCGCGTTGAAGCCCTTGATGAAGGGATCCAGGATGCGCGCCGAGCGACGGCTCAGGCCCAGCCACACGCCACCGGCCACACCCAGCGCGGTGCCGATCAGGTAGCCCAGCGCGGTTTCGGTCAGGGTGATGTACACGTGCTGGTAGAACGAGGTGTCCGACAGCCAGGTCCATGCCTGCTTGGCGATGGCCATGGGGGCCGGGAAGAAGAACGGGTCGATCCAGCCCAGGGCGATACCGCCCTCCCAGCCGCCGAATACCGCGAGGACCAGCGCAATCTGGATGAATTTGTCAGTCCTGGCGTGCATAGCTCTTCTCCACTTCGCCGCGCAGGCAGGCCCAGATGTCGCGGTACAGGTCGGTAAAACGCTCGTCGAGCTTGATCTCGGCGACGTTGCGGGGGCGTTCCAGGTCGACGTCGAAGCTGCGCACGACACGGCTGGAGGGGCCGGAAGACAGCACCACCACGCGGTCGCCCAGCGCGATGGCTTCTTCCAGGTCATGGGTGATCAGGATCACCGAGCGGCGATCTTCCTGCCACAGACGCAGCAGTTCGTTCTGCATCAGGTGGCGGGTGTGGATGTCCAGCGCCGAGAACGGCTCGTCCATCAGGATCACCTTCGGCTCCACGATCAGCGCCTGCGCCATCTGCACGCGCTTGCGCTGGCCACCGGAAAGCTGGTGCGGGTAGCGGTGCTCGAAGCCGGTCAGACCCACCTTGGCCAGCCAGGTGGTGACCTTCTGCTTGCGCTCGGCTTCGCTCACGCCGCGGAACTTCAGTCCCAGTTCGACGTTCTGGTACGCGGTCTTCCAGGGCAGCAGCGCATCCTGCTGGAACAGATAGCCCACCGATTCCTGCACCCCGTTGACCACGCGGCCGTCGATGGTGACGTCACCGGCGCTGGGCTTGAGCAGGCCAGCCACGGAATTGAGGATGGTGCTCTTGCCGCAGCCGGTGGGGCCGACAATGGCGAGGACCTCGCCATTGCCCACCGGGATGTCGACGTCACGAACGGCGGTGAAGTCGCCGAAGGACATGGTGACCTGGTTGATTGCAACCATGGTCTGTGCAGGCTCCAGCTGCGGTGCGCCGTTGAGTTTGCGCACGGTGGCATTGAGGGCCATGGGTTACCTCCGCTTACGGTTGGGCTGCCGGGGCCGAGGCGCTGGCGCGCTCGACGAAGGCATTGGTGTAGGTCTTGGACAGATCGATGTCGTGGTTGGCGACGTCCTTGTTGAACTCGCGCAGCACCTTCAGCGGCGTTTCCAGATCGGCCGGGGTGAAGTGGCCGTCGGTGGTGAAGATGGCGCGCGCGTTCTCCACGGCGCGGGCATAGGTGGCACGGTCGCCGGAGACGTAGCTGTCCGGCAGGGCCTTCACGATGTCTTCGGCACTGTTCTCGGCAATGAACTTCAGCGCCTTCTGTTCGGCACGGGCGATCTTCTCGGCCGCTTCCGGACGCTGATCCAGGAAGCTCTGGTTGGCGTACATCACCGAGGTGGGGTACAGGCCGCCGTAGACCTGGCGCGCGCCTTCGTCGCTGCGGGCGTCGATGATGATCTTGCCGACCTTGCGTTCGGTGATCAGCGTCGCCGCCGGATCGTAGTTCACCAGCAGGTCGATCTTGCCCTGCTCCAGCGCCGCAACTGCGGCCGCACCCGAGCCGACGCCGATCAGCGAGATGCTGTCCACCGGGATGTCATGCTGTGCCAGGAAGTGGCGCACGAAGAAGTCGGACGAGGAGCCCGGTGCGGTGATACCGACCTTCTGGCCCTTGATCGTTTCGGGCTTTGCCGGGTCGAACGTCGCGTCATCGCGACCGGCCATCACCAGCCCGGAGTTCCGCGAGAGCAGCACGAAGGCAACAACGTCCTTCTGCTTGGCCTGCATCTGGATGGTGTGGTCGTAGAAGCCGACCGCCACGTCCGTGGAGTTCGCTACGAGCGCCTGCAGCACCTTGGAACCGCCCTGGGCGAAGTTCTCGGTCTTCACCTCCAGGCCCACTTCCTTGAAGTAGCCATTGGCATCGGCGATGAAGAACGGAAGGTTATTGAGGTTGTACGACCCCACGCTGATGCGGACCGGGGCGTTGTCGCCGCCGCCAGCGTTCGCGTCGTTGCCTGCCTTGTTGCAGCCGGCAACAGCCAGGCTGGCCGCGACCAGCGCGGTCATCAGAATTCGCTTGTACATCTATCCCTCCCAGGATGTGCTGCTGTCTGTATCGGTGTTTCGGTGAAACCGGGAAGCCGCCAACTGCACGCCCTCCCGGTCAAGGATCAGGTCATGCCGCTGAAGTCCATTGCGCTGCTTCGGTGGCGAAAGGCGTGGTGGCGAATACCCGGCCTTCAAACAGGCGGCGGGCGGTGCGCACCACGCTGGCCACGACCGGCGCGTCTTCCGAGCTGCGACTCAAGCCCACGTCCAGGGCACCGCTCGGATGTTCGAGAGTAATCAAAGTGGGCACTGCGTCACACCCGACCAATGTGTTAGCCAGGGTGCCCGGGGTGGCCGCTGCCGTGGCGATACCCACACCACCGGTAATCGCCAGCGCCGTATGGCATTGATGTGGCATGAAATAACGCACCTGCAGCGTGCCGCCATGCTGCGGTGCGGAAAGCAGAACCGGTTTAGGAATCACTTTGCTGCCCGCATCGGCGATGCCCATGCGCTCGCCCGCCTGGATGCGAATGGCTTCCATCCGCGTCATCAGCTCGCGATTTGCATTGAGTTCGGCGGGTGTTTCACCGCCCTGCACGCCCAGGTCGCTGGCGCGGATGAGCACCATCGGCATGGCGCAGTCGATCAGGCTCACGTCGGCACCGTCGATCTGTTCCATCGCGTGGCCGCTGGGGAGCAGCTTGCCGGTGCGTGCGCCCGCCGCATCGAGAAACGACAGCTGCACCGGTGCCGCGCTGCCGGGTGCGCCGGCAATATGGGTGTCGCCGCGGTACACCACCTGGCCGCCCGGCGTTTCCACCGTGGCCACGATCACCTTGCCGGTGTTGACGTTGTGGATGCGCACTTCGGTGCGCGGATGATGGCCCTGCACCAGGCCCCGTTCGATGGCGTACGGGCCTACGGCGGCCAACATATTGCCGCAGTTCGGCGAGGTATCGACCAGACGCTGCTCCACCTTCACCTGTGCGAACAGGTAATCCACGTCCGCATCGGGGCGGCTTGCCCGGTCAATGATGGCGACCTTGCTGGTCAGCGCGTTGCCGCCACCGATGCCGTCGATCTGCAGGGGATGGCCGGAGCCCATCACTTCCACCAGCAGGCGGTCGCGGGCGGCGATGTCACGGGGCAGGTCCGAGGCCAGGAAGAACGGGCCCTTGGAGGTGCCGCCGCGCATGAGCACGCAGGGAATGCTGGGAAGATCGTTGGACATACGTGTGGTAGATTGATGCTTATAGCGGATGAATATCACCCTGTGATTCGATACTGGCATGACGCGGATTGATCTGTGAATTGCTACTTTTTGGATGATTGATACGATATGAGCATCAATTGTGAAATCCTTGATCTGCGCGCTTTCCTGCTGGTCGCGGAAACCCGCAGCTTTCATCGCGCTGCAGAAGCGCTCCATGTGTCGCAGCCTGCGCTCAGCCGGCGTATCCAGAAACTGGAACAGGCGGTTGGCTCACCGCTGCTGGAACGCACTACACGCAGCGTGACCACAACGGCCGTGGGCGAGAACCTGCTGCCGCTGGTACGGCGCATGCTGGAAGAGTTCGACGGCTCGTTGTTCTCGCTGCGCGGCCACGACGACACCCGCGGTGCCACTGTCACCATCGCCTGCCTGCCCACGGCGGCGTTCTACTTCCTGCCCAGCGTGATGGCGCGCTTCCACGAAGCGCACCCGAACGTGCGCTTCCGCATTCTCGACATTCCCGCCACGGAGGGTCTGCAGGCAGTGGAACGCGGCGAAGTGGAATTCGGCATCAACTTCATGGGCGCGAATGATCCCAATCTGGACTTCGACGTGCTCGCCGAAGACCCGTTCGTCCTCGCCTGCCGCCGCGACCATCCGCTGGCCCGCAAACGCAAGGTGGAATGGTCCGACCTGGCCAAGCACCAGCTCATCACCGTGCATCGCACCAGCGGCAACCGCACCCTGCTGGATGGCGCGCTGGCGCGTGAGAATCTGAAGCTGAGCTGGCATTACGAAGTAACCCACCTGTCCACGTCGCTGGGCATGGTGGAGGCCGGTATCGGCGTCTCGGTGTTGCCGAAAATGGCCACCCCTGACGGCGACCATCCCATCCTGGTGACCCGCCCGATTGGCAACCCCGTCGTCTCGCGCACCATCGGCATCGTGCGCCGCCGGGGTGCCCTGCTCTCGCCCAGCGCCGAGCGCTTCCTGCAGATGCTGATGAGCCAGTGGCGCGGCAAGCCGTGACACGAAAACTACATACGAATGTATAACCTTGCGTTCTGGGCCTGCGGCGCTTCAGCCCGCCCGGCATCGGCCATACTGGGCCATGCCCGGCCGGATGCGTCCGTCGGCCACCGCAAGCAGGTCCGCCCGCGGGCCATTGCAAGCCATCCGCAAGAGGAGTTTTCCGCATGAGCGATTCGTTCTCCACCCGCAGCCAGCTGGATGTCGGCGGCGCGGCCTTCGACTACTTCAGCCTGCCCAAGCTCGGACAGCAGTTCGACATCTCCCACCTGCCCTACTCGATGAAGATCCTGCTGGAGAATCTGCTTCGGCATGAGGACGGTGGCATCACCGTCGGCAAGGAACACATCGAGGCTGTGGCCAAGTGGGATCCCAGGGCCGAACCGGACGTGGAAATCGCCTTCATGCCTGCGCGCGTCGTGCTGCAGGACTTCACCGGCGTGCCGTGCGTGGTCGACCTCGCCGCCATGCGCGACGCCGTGGTGAAACTGGGCGGCCGCCCGGAACAGATCAACCCGCTCATTCCCTCCGAACTGGTCATCGACCATTCCGTGCAGGTGGATGTATTCGGCAAGCCCGACGCACTCGACCTCAACGGCAAGATCGAGTTCCAGCGCAACCAGGAACGCTACGGCTTCCTGCGCTGGGGCCAGAAGGCGTTCGACAACTTCAAGGTGGTGCCGCCCAACACCGGCATCGTGCACCAGGTGAACCTGGAGAACCTCGCCCGCGTGGTGATGACCGCAGACAAGGATGGCAAGGCCGTCGCGTATCCGGACACCGTGTTCGGCACCGACAGCCACACCACCATGATCAACGGCATCGGCGTGCTGGGCTGGGGCGTGGGTGGCATCGAAGCCGAAGCGGCCATGCTCGGCCAGCCGTCTTCGATGCTCATTCCGCAGGTCGTCGGCTTCAAGCTCACCGGCCGCCTCCCCGAAGGAGCCACCGCTACCGACCTGGTGCTCACCGTTACCCAGATGCTGCGCAAGCACGGGGTGGTCGGCAAGTTCGTCGAGTTCTTCGGCGAGGGCCTGCAGCACCTGCCGCTGGCCGACCGCGCCACCATCGGCAACATGGCACCGGAATACGGTGCCACCTGCGGCATCTTCCCGATCGACCAGGAATCGCTGAACTACCTGCGCCTGTCCGGCCGCAGCGAAGACCAGATCGCGCTGGTGGAAGCCTACGCCAAGGCACAGGGCCTGTGGCACGACGCCAACAGCCCGCACGCCAGTTACAGCGCCACGCTGGAACTGGACATGGGTGAGGTCAAGCCGTCGCTGGCCGGCCCCAAGCGCCCGCAGGACCGCGTACTGCTGCAGGACGTCAAGCAGAACTACCGCGACAGCCTCGGCGGGCTCACCAGCAACCGCGACAAGCGCAATGAAGAGGTCTCCAAGTTCGTCAACGAAGGCGGTGGTGCCGCAGTCGGCAACGAGCAGCTGGCCAAGGGCTATTCCGATGTGGAGCTGGACGGCAGCCGCTTCCGCCTGAAGGACGGTGCGGTTGTCATCGCCGCCATCACCTCCTGCACCAACACCTCCAATCCGGCGGTGATGATCGGTGCCGGCCTGCTCGCACGCAACGCGGCGGCCAGGGGCCTGGACCGCAAGCCGTGGGTGAAGACCTCGCTCGGCCCAGGCTCGCGCGTGGTGACCGATTATCTGGAAAAGGCCGGCGTGCTCACCGAGCTCGAAAAGGTCGGCTTCTATGTGGTCGGCTACGGCTGCACCACCTGCATCGGCAACTCCGGTCCGCTGCCCACCGAAGTCAGCGCCGGCATCGCCGCGGGCGATCTCGTGGTCACCTCCGTACTGTCGGGCAACCGCAACTTCGAAGGTCGTGTGCACCCCGAAGTCAAAATGAACTACCTGGCCAGCCCGCCGCTGGTGGTGGCCTACGCCATCGCCGGCACCACCGACATCGACCTCACCACCGAGCCGCTGGGCACCGGCAGCGACGGCCAGCCGGTGTACCTGCGTGACATCTGGCCGAGCAACAAGGAAATCGGCGACGTCATCGCCGCCACCATCGGCCCGGAGATGTTCAAGCAGAACTACGCCGACGTGTTCAAGGGCGACACGCGCTGGAATACCATCCAGTCGCCGGAAGGCAACCTGTACGAATGGAGCGGCGACTCCACCTACATCAAGAACCCGCCCTACTTCGACGGCATGACCATGCAGGTCGGCCATGTCGAGGATGTGCACGGCGCACGTGTGATGGGCCTGTTCGGCGACTCCATCACCACCGACCACATTTCCCCGGCCGGCAACATCAAGAAGGACTCACCGGCCGGCCGCTTCCTGCAGGAACGCGGCGTGCAGCCCGCCGACTTCAACAGCTACGGCAGCCGCCGCGGCAACGATGACGTCATGGTGCGCGGCACTTTCGCCAACATCCGCATCAAGAACCTGATGTTCGGCGGCGAGGAAGGCGGCAACACGCTGTACTTCCCGAAGGACGGTGGTGAACCGGAGAAGCTGGCGATCTACGACGCGGCCATGAAATACAAGGCCGACGGCGTGCCGCTGGTGGTGTTTGCCGGCAAGGAATACGGCACCGGCTCATCGCGCGACTGGGCGGCCAAGGGCACCAACGTGCTGGGCGTGAAAGCCGTGATGGCCGAGAGCTTCGAGCGCATCCACCGCTCCAACCTGGTCGGCATGGGCGTACTGCCGCTGCAGTTCCAGGCCGGCGAGAACGCGCAGAGCCTGGGCCTGGACGGCTCGGAAGTGGTCGACATCACCGGTCTGGAAGACGGGGCCAGCAAGACTGCAACCGTCACCGCCACCAAGGCCGATGGCGCGAAGGTCACCTTCAAGGCGCATGTGATGCTGCTCACCCCGAAGGAGGTCGAGTACTTCAAGCACGGCGGCCTGCTGCAGTACGTGCTGCGCCAGCTGGCGGCGAAGAAATAACCGGTCGCGGCGGCCGGTGGCCGGCCCAGGCGGTTGCGTCGGCCGGCCAACGG
>JAEWLO010000528.1 GCA_023457475.1 Pseudomonadota bacterium
GGCGGGTCGGGGTGGGTTTGCGAAGGTGTGAGCCGCATGGATGCGGCGACCAAGCCCCCATGGACGGGTTTACGGCGTCCTTCGCAAACCCACACCGTCCCGCCAAAGCCAGCAGAGGGTTGCGCACCGGCTGTTCGCGTGCAGCCTAGCCCCCAAACGTATCCCACCCCATCCGCGCGATCAGCACCACCACCAGGCCCACGAACAGTTTGCGGATGAACGGTGTGCCGCCGCGCAGGGCCAGGCGCGTGCCCACCACGGAGCCGACGATGTTCGCCGCCGCCATCGGCACCGCGAACAGCCACAGAATGTTGCCGGTCGGCACGAAGAACGAGATGGCCGCCACGTTCGTCGCCAGGTTGACCACCTTCGAGGCCGCCGACGCGCGCAGGAAGTCCAGCCCGAAGAAGCGCACGAACAGGAAGATCAGGAAGCTGCCCGTGCCCGGGCCGAAGAAGCCGTCGTAGAAACCGATCGCCGCGCCGATGGCGAGCGCCGTCACCAGCTCCTTGCGGCCGATCTCGCGAGGGCGGTGCAGGGCACCGAAGTCCTTCTTCCACAGCGTGTAGCCCAGCATCGCCACCAGCAACACCAGCACCAGCGGGCGCACCGCGTCCTTCGGCAGCAGGCTGACCGCCGTTGCGCCCGCGAACGAGAACACGAATGCGGTGCCCGCCGCGAACAGCACCGGCTTCCATGGGAAACGCACGTTGCGCGCATACCGCCAGGCGGCTGCGCCCGTGCCGAACATCGAGCTGAACTTGTTGGTACCGAACAGCATCGCCGGCGTGTGCTGCGGCAGCACCGTGAACAGCCCCGGCAACTGCACCAGCCCCCCGCCACCGACCGCCGCATCCACCAGGCCCGCGATGAAGGCAATCGCGACCAGCCACCACAACTCAGGGGGAACCAGCTCCAGCACGGCAGGGACTTCGCAGGGAAAGGCGCGCCAGCATACGCCGATCCGGGCACAATGGCCGCATGAGCAAGACCCTCTCAGACCCCTGTCCCTGCGGCCGTGCGCAGGCCTATGCCGACTGCTGCGGTGTCTACCACGCCGGTACGCCCGCACCCGATGCGGAATCGCTGATGCGCTCGCGGTATACCGCCTACGTGCAGGAGCGTGCGGACTACCTGCTGGCGAGCTGGCATCCCGATACCCGGCCCGAGGTGCTCGGATTCGATGATGCGCCTGCCCAGCGCACCCGTTGGCTCGGGCTGACCGTGCATGAACATCGCCACACCGGTGCCGACCATGCCGAGGTGCGGTTTACCGCGCGCTACAAGGTGGGGGGCGGGAGTGCGGTGAAGATGCAGGAGCACAGTCGCTTCGTTCGGGAAGGCGGGCGCTGGTACTACGTCGACGCGCTGCCTTGATGCCACCGGAGTTCTCCGCCGCGACAGGTGCGTGCGCCAACGTCCTGTCCCCATTCAAGTTTGGGCTGTAACAGGATGTGAGCCGCACGATGACGTAGCGCTCACTTGTTCTGACCGATCCTCGGTCAGATGAACACCGTCGCCGAAATACCCCGGGCCACCGCGTCGCTGGCCGACCGCT
The DNA here is from genome assembly GCA_023457475.1 of Pseudomonadota bacterium. Classification (GTDB taxonomy): domain Bacteria; phylum Pseudomonadota; class Gammaproteobacteria; order Xanthomonadales; family Xanthomonadaceae; genus Stenotrophomonas. The sequence continues at coordinate 1,559 of JAEWLO010000528.1, forward strand.
ACGCCGCCGTCCGCGCCCGCAGTCTGGCGCTCGCCGCACCGCTCAGCGCCGAGGATGCCATGGTGCAGAGCATGGCCGATGCCAGCCCCACAAAGTGGCACCTGGCGCATACCACCTGGTTCTTCGAGCGCTTCGTGGTGGGCAGTCAGCCCGACCACGCGCCGTTCAATGCCGACTGGCACTTCCTGTTCAACAGTTACTACCAGAGCATCGGCCCGGCCCATGCGCGCCCGATGCGGGGTCTGCTGTCGCGCCCTTCTCTTCAGGAGGTCCGCGACTACCGCGCACGCGTCGATGCCCAGGTGCTGACCCTCCTGCAGCGCGACGTGCTCGACACGGATGCCCAGGCGCAGTTGCTGCTGGGCCTGCACCACGAACAACAGCACCAGGAACTGCTGCTGACCGACATCAAGCACGCGCTGTGGAGCAACCCGCTGCAGCCCGCCTACCGCGACGACCTGCGCCGCACCACCGGCGCGGCACTGCCGCTGCGCTGGCAACCCCGTGCCGAGCAGATCATCCAGGTCGGCGCACCGGCGTGGCCCGCGCAGCCGGATTTCGCCTACGACAACGAATCGCCCGTGCACCGTGTGCTGGTGCCCGCCCACGCGCTGGCCAACCGCCCGGTCAGCAATGCCGAGTACCGCGCCTTCGTGCAGGCGGGGGGCTACCGCCAGGCCGGCCACTGGATGAGCGAGGGGTGGGACCGGGTGCAGGGCGAAGGCTGGCAGCACCCGCTGTACTGGGACGACGCGCTGGAGCGCGAGTTCACCCTCGGTGGCTGGCGCGCGCTCGACCCCGATGCGCCGGTCTGTCATCTCAGCTACTTCGAGGCCGATGCCTATGCACGCTGGGTCGGTGCCCGGCTGCCCACCGAGTTCGAGTGGGAAGCCGCCGCCCAGGACCAGCCGCTGATCGGCAACTTCGTTGACGACGACCGCCTGCATCCGGTCGCCGCGTCCAGCGACGCGCTCGATCCCGACGTTCCCGTGCAGCTGTTCGGCGACGTCTGGGAATGGACCAGCAGCGCTTATGGAGCCTATCCCGGCTTCAGGCCGTTCGCCGGCAACCTCGGCGAATACAACGGCAAGTTCATGTGCGGGCAGTGGATCCTGCGCGGCGGCAGCTGCGCCACCCCGGCCGGACACGTGCGCCCCAGCTACCGCAACTTCTTCGCCCCTTCCGCCCGCTGGCAGTTTGCCGGCGTGCGCCTTGCCCGGGATCCTGAATGAGTACCGTCACCGACGCGCTTGAGGCGCTGACCGACCTGCAGCCCGACCGTGCGCGCATCACTGCCGACATCCTGCACGGCCTGTCGCAGCGTCCCCGCCAGCTCCCTTCCAAATACTTCTACGACGCGCGCGGCTCGGCCCTGTTCGAGCAGATCACCCGGCAGCCGGAATACTACCCCACGCGCACCGAGCTGCAGTTGTTGCAGAGCTGCGCCGCCGACATCGCCGCCGTGGTCGGTTCCCGGCTGCACGTGGTGGAACTGGGCAGCGGGAGTGGTCGGAAGACCGCGCTGCTGCTGGCCGCGCTGCGCGATCCGGTGGCCTACACCCCGATCGAGATCTCGCGCGCGGCCCTGCTCGACAGTGTCTCCCGTCTCGCGCCGGCCTTGCCGCATATCGAGATGCTGCCGGTCTGCGCTGATTTCACCCGGCCCGTGCAGCTGCCGGAACCCGAGCGCCAACCCGAGCGCCGCCTGCTGTTCTTCCCCGGATCCACCCTGGGCAACTTCGCCCACACCGATGCGGTCGCCCTGCTCAAGGCGATGCGTGAAACCATGGGCGAGGACGGCCAGGCCCTGATCGGGATCGACCTGCACAAGGACCCGGCCCTGATCGAGGCGGCGTATAACGATGCCGCCGGGGTCACGGCAGCATTCACGCTCAACCTGTTGCAGCGGCTCAACCGCGAGATCGGCAGCGACTTCGACCTGGACGGCTTCGTGCATCGTGCCGTCTACAGCGAGGAGCGTCTGCGCATCGAAACGGACCTGGTCAGCCTGACCGCCCAGACAGTGCACGTGGCGGGTCAGCGCTTCGACTTCGCCGCCGGTGAGGCGATGCGGGTGGAATACAGCCACAAGTACACCGACGCGACCTTCGCGGCGCTTGCGGCCGAGGCCGGGCTGCGAGTGATCGCACGTTGGGACGCCGACGATCCCGCCTTTGGACTGCGCCTGCTGCAGCGTCGGTAAGGGGCAGGGCTTGCGGCTATGATGCAGGTCTGCATGGCGGCAAGGACACACCTGCAAATGCGACATTTCCTGTGCGGCGTGCTGGGCGCGCTCGGTCTGTTCGGCACACCGGCGTCTGCCGCGCCGTCTGCCGACTTCCAGCAATGCCTGGCCGGCATCCAGGCCCAGGCGCTCAAGCAGGGCGTCAGCGCCGAGGGCTTCACCCGTCTCACCGCAGGCCTGGAGCCCGACCTCAGCGTGCTGCCGCTGCTCCACGCGCAGCCGGAATTCACCACACCGCTGTGGGACTATCTGGCCGCCCTGGTCGACACCCAGCGGGTGGACGACGGCCGCGCCCGCCTCACCCAGCATCGTGAGCTGCTGGCTGCGGTCTCCACCGAGTACGGCGTCGACCCGGCCACCATCGTCGCCGTATGGGGCGTGGAGAGCGACTACGGCCGGGTGTTCGGCAAGCGCCCGTTGCTGCAGTCACTGGCCACGCTCGCCTGCAACGGCCGTCGCCAACCCTTTTTCCGCGGTGAGCTGCTGTCGCTGCTGAAACTGCTCGATGCCGGCGAGCTCAGCGCCGACGGGCTCACCGGCTCGTGGGCCGGCGCCTTCGGGCATACCCAGTTCATGCCGTCCACCTATGCGCGCATCGCGGTGGACGGGGATGGCGATGGCCGCCGCGATCTGGTTGCCAGCATTCCGGACGCGCTGGCCTCCACCGCGAACTACCTGAAGATGGCGGGCTGGCGGACCGGTCAGCCCTGGGGGATCGAAGTCACGATTCCCGCCGGCTTCAACACCGCCCTGGCCGGCCGGACCCAGCGCAAGCCGCTGGCCGATTGGCGCACACTCGGTATCGTCCCTGTGGGCGGCGGCGCGCTCGAACCGGCAGGACTGCCGGCCGACGCCAGCGCCGCGCTGCTGCTGCCAACCGGTGCCCAGGGCCCGGCCTGGCTGGTGTTCCGCAACTACGACGCGATCTACGCTTACAACGCCGCCGAAAGTTACGCGCTGGCCATTGCCACGCTGGCCGACCGCCTGCGCGGCGGTGCCGGCATCGTGGCGGCCTGGCCCACCGACGACCCCGGCATCGGCCGCACCGAACGCCGCGAACTGCAGACCCTGCTGCTCGCGCGCGGCCATGACATCGGCACCGCGGACGGCATGGTCGGCACGGCCACCCGCCGCGCCATCCAGACCGAACAACAACGGCTTGGCCTGCAGCCGGCCGACGGCCGGGCCGGCCAACGCATCCTCACCGCCCTGCGCACCGCGCCTCCTCTTCCCATGACCGCCACTCCCATGCCTCCCTCCACCGTGTTTTCGCTGCCCCCTGACCGCGCCCGCTACCTGCAGTCACCGGCCGGTCCCATCGGGACACTGCCGAAGCTGGAAGGCCTGAGCCTCGGCAACGTGCAGGGCTTCCCGGCCTGGAAGGTGGAGACGCCGCTCGCCACCGCCGCGATCTCCGTGTTCGGGGGGCAGTTGCTCTCCTATGTGCCCGCCGGCGGACAGGACGTGATGTGGTTGTCGCCCACCGCGCAGGCACTGCCCACGCCGATCCGCGGCGGCACCCCCGTGTGCTGGCCGTACTTCGGCCGGCAGGGGCAGGGCAACGATGTGCCCTCGCACGGGTTCGTCCGTGACCTGCCGTGGTCGCTGGAAAGCGCGCGGCGCGAGGCCGATGGCACCGTGGTGCTGACCCTGGCCCCGCCGGCCCTGCAGAACCTCGACCTGCGCCTGCGGATGCAACTGCGCATCGGCCGCACGCTGGAGCAGCAACTCATCACCGAGAACACCGGCACCGGCACCGTCAGCTTCACCCAGGCGCTGCACAATTACTTCAAGGTCAGTGACGCCACCCAGGTCAGCGTGTCCGGCCTCGACGGCCTGACCTACCTGGACAAGTTCGAGAACTACGCCACGCCACGCGTGCAGCAGGGCGACTGGACGCTGCGCGACCCGCGCGATCCCGGCCGCAGCGACCGCATCTACACCCAGGCCGGTGGCCGCTACCTGCTCAAGGACCCCGGCCTCAAGCGCAGCATCGAGATCACCACCCAGGGCAGCCGCACCCTGGTGGCCTGGAACCCAGGCGAGGCAGGCGCGGCGAAGATGGCTGACGTAGGTAAAGGCTGGCGCGACTACGTCTGCCTCGAAGCCGCCAACGCCGGTCCGGATGTGATCACCCTCGCGCCCGGCGCACAGCATGTGCTGCAGCAGACCTTCAGCGTGGCTCCGTTATGAGCAGCGAGCGCAATCCGCTCGACGACCGCCCGGCGGATGCCGCAGGCAACCCCTACGTTGCACCGGACACCGAGCTGTCGGACCTGCCCAGCGATGCAGAGATCACCGACGCGGTGTCCTTGAATGACCGCTACCCATTGCTGGCCCGGGCCGTGGACAACAACTTCTGGACCTACGCGAAGCGCTGGCATCTGGGTGAAGCCAACGGCCGCATGGCCCGTCCCTGGCACTGGCCAGCGCTGTTCTTCGATGTTTACTGGCTGCTGTACCGGAAGATGTACCTGGCAGCGCTGGGCTTCTACGGCCTCGCCTTCATCATCGGTGGCGCAATGGCGCTGCTGCCGGAGTTCGAGGCGGTGGCCATGCTGATCTTGCTGGCGCTGAAGCTGGCGTTGTGCGCCAGCGCCAATCAGCTGTACCGCTGGCACTGCGACCGGCTGATCGCGCGCCAGCGGCGTCGGTACCCCGATCAGCCCGAGCGGGTGCAGGTGGAAGTCCGCCGTCGCGGTGGCACCAGCGCCTGGGCGGTGGTGGTGGGCATGGTCGTGCTGGGTGCGATCAACGTACTGAGTGTGGCCTGACCCGCAGCGCCAGCAGGCAGATCGAGCCAGCGACCAGCCCCCAGAACGCCGAGCCGATGCCGGCCAGCGACATTCCCGATGCGGTCACCAGGAAGGTCACCAGTGCCGCCTCGCGGTCGCCCTCCTCACGCAGCGCCATCGCCAGACTGTTGGCAATGGTGCCGAACAGGGCGATCCCGGCGACGCACGCGACCAGTTCGCGCGGGAAGGCGGCGAATACGGCGGCCACCGTCGCCCCGAACAGCCCCACCACGATATAGAAGACACCGGCGGCTACCGCAGCTGGGTAACGTCGCGCCGGATCCTCGTGAGCCTCGCGGCCCATGCAGATCGCCGCCGTGATAGCCGCCAGGTTCAGCCCGTAGGCACCAAACGGAGCCAGGACCGTGTTGACCACGCCGATCCAGCCGATCACCGGCGATACCGGCGTGCCGTAGCCGGAGGCACGGATTACCGCCACCCCGGGAATGTTCTGCGAGGCCATGGTGACCATGAACAGGGGCAGGGCAATGCCGAACACCGCCGGCCACGACAGCGTCGGCCAGGTGAACACCGGCGTGGCCAGCTCCAGCCGGACGTCCTGCACATGCAGCAGTCCCTGCGCCGCTGCCACGCCGATGCCGACCAGCAGGGTGGCGATCACCGCGTAGCGGGGAAACAGGCGACGTCCCGCCAGCCAGGTGACGAACATCGCCAGTGCCATGCCCAGCTGGGTGCCCATGGACACGAATACGTCCAGCCCGAAACGCAGCAGCACGCCGGCCAGCATGCCGGCCGCAAGTGCCATGGGCACGCGCTGCATCACCTTGGCGAACAGCCCCGAGAATCCGACGATCAAGCCCAGCGCAGCGGCCAGTACGAACGCGCCGATAGCGTCGCTGTAGCCAACCCCACCCGCGCCCACGACGAGCATCGCGGCTCCCGGGGTGGACCACGCCGTCACCACCGGCATGCGATAACGCAGTGACAGGCCGATGCAGGTCACGCCCATGCCCAGGCCCAACGCCCACATCCATGACGCGATCTGCGCCTGTGTCGCGCCTACCGCCTGCGCGGCCTGGAACACGATCACCGCCGAACTGGCAAAGCCCACCAGTACCGTGATGAAGCCGGCGACCACCGCTGGCAACGACACATCGCGCAACAACGAACGCTTGTTACTCACCGACATCACTGTGCATCCCTGACGACCAGAGACGCATGGTGGCAAGTCCTGCGGCGGGGCCCGCCCCCGCCGGGGGC
>JAEWLO010000529.1 GCA_023457475.1 Pseudomonadota bacterium
CCCACCGCCCCGCCCTTGCGCGACAGGTACAGGCCCACGTCATCGAGCTTCACGATGCCGGCCACCAGCCCATACACGAACACCGTCATCGCCAGTGCGATCACCACCAGCGCGGTGACCTGGTTGATGAACGGCTGGCCGGATACCACGCCGAGCGACAGCACGATGATCTCGGCGGAGAGAATGAAGTCGGTACGGATCGCGCCCTTCACCTTGTCCTTTTCCCACGCCACCATGTCGACCTTGTCGGCGGCCAGTGCCTTGGCGCGCTCGGCCTTGTGCTGGGCATCCTCTTCCTCCGAATGCAGGAAGCGGTGCGCGAGCTTCTCCACGCCTTCGTAGCAGAGGAACGCGCCGCCGATCATCATCAGCGGCACCACGATCGGAATCGGGTAGCCCTTTGTCCTCAACCACGCCTCGAGCGCGCTGATGGCCAGCGCCGCCGGTACCAGAATCGCCTTGTTGACCAGCGAACCCTTGGCCACCGCCCACACCACCGGCAGCTCGCGGTTGGCACTCACGCCGGTGACCTGCTGGGCATTGAGGGCCAGGTCGTCGCCGAGTACGCCGGCGGTCTTCTTGGCCGCCACCTTGGTCAGGACCGAGACGTCGTCCAGCAGCGTGGCGATATCGTCAAGCAGGGCAAACAGGCTGGCACCGGCCATGGCATTCCAAGGTTCATTCAGTTGCGGCGATTCTGACCGATCCGGGCCTGCTCGTGGAAGATGGATGGATGCTCGTGGAAAATACGGGGATTCACCGCCTCACCACCCCGGGCCGGCGACACTGCGGGCAGCCCTGCCCCGGAGTCCTGCTTGAAGACCACGCCTGTCGCCCCCGGTTCGCCGTCGCTGGTCAAAGGCATGAACCGCCGCAACCAGATCCTCCGCCTGCTGCTGCGCTACCGCCATTCCGGGGTGTTCTCGGGCATGAATCTGGACGCGCGCGCGGTGCATGACGTGCCGCCGGAGGGCAATCCGGAGCAGTTCGTCACCGACCTGGAAGCGCTGGGCCCCACCTTCGTCAAGCTGGGCCAGATGCTCTCCACCCGGCCCGACATGGTGCCGGTGGAGTTCGCCACGGCGCTGGAGCGCATGCAGGAGAAGGTCGCCCCGATCCCGGTCGAGCGCATCCACGCCATCATCGAGCAGGAACTGGGTGCCCCGGTGTCCAAGCTGTTCGCGCGCTTCGATCCTGTGCCGCTGGGCTGTGCGTCCATTGCCCAGGTCCACCGCGCGCAGCTGCACAGTGGCCGCGAAGTGGCGGTCAAGGTACAGAAGCCCGAGGTCGCCGCGCAGCTGCGCTCGGACCTCGACGTGCTGCGCAGCTTTGCCCTCGCCGCCGACCACCTCACCCAGGTGGGCCGTCGCGTGCGACTGCGCGACTGGCTCAACGAGTTCGCCAAGACCCTCATGCAGGAGCTGGACTACCAGGCCGAAGCAGAGAACCTGCAACGCTTCGGCCAGCACCTGCGCCCCTTCAAACCGCTCTGGGTGCCGCAACCGGTCTGGGACTACTGCAGCCACCGCGTGCTGACCATGGAACTGGCGCAGGGCGTGCGGGTGGACATGATCCCCAACGTGCGCCGCACGGAAGAACCGATGGCCCCGCTGGCTGCCGCCCTGATCCGGGGCTATCTGGACCAGATCTTCGTGCACGGCGAGATCCACGCCGACCCGCACCCGGGCAACCTGCGTGTCACGCCGGACGGACGGCTGGCGATCTTCGACCTCGGCATGGTCGCGCACATGCCGCCGCGACTGCGCGAACGTCTGCTGAAAGTGCTGTTCGCCGCAGTGGACGGCCGCGGCGAGGAAGTGGCCGATGAGATCATCGGCATGAGTACGCGGCTGGAAGCATTCGATGAGGAACGCTATCTGCGCGAGACCGGCCAGGTCATCGCGCGCTATGCGGCCAACAGCAGTTTTTCCGAGGGCCGCGTGGTGCTCGACCTGGTGCGCATCGCCACCGCCAGCGGGCTGCGCACGCCGCCGGAACTGAGTCTGCTGGGAAAGGCCCTGCTCAACCTGGAAACGGTGTGCCGGCTGCTGGCACCGGAACTGGATACCCGGCGCATCGTGGAAAAGCAGCTGCAGCATGTGATGCGTGCGCGGCTGCGCAAATCGCTGTCCGCCGCCAACCTGGCCAGTGAGGCGATGGAAGTGCAGCAGCTGCTGCGCGAGGGCCCGCGCAAGATGTCCGACATTCTCGCGCTGCTGGCCGAGAACCGGCTGCAGATGAAGGTGACCGGGCTGGAGGAATCGCGCCTGATGGAGAACCTGCAGAAGATCGCCAACCGCGTCTCTGCAGGCATCGTCACCGCCGCACTCATTCTCGCCGCGGCGCTGATGATGAAGGTCAACACCGGCTGGCATCTGTTCGGCTACCCGGCCATTGCGATGATGCTGATGATGATCGGGGTGGTGCTGGGGCTGGGCATCATTCTCAGCGCCTTGATCTTCGATCGTCGTGCGCGCTCGAAGGAAGAACGCGGGCATCGCTGAGCTGGATGCGTTCACGCGGGTTTTACACCGCTGAAGCCACGCCGTAGTAGGGCTTCCATGCAGGGCCTCAACAAACATTTCAGTCAGGTTCGCGCAGGCATGATCCAGTCATCAGCCTGTCATGCAGGCGTGCTTGGAAGCGAAAGACCGCCTATGCTCTGGATACTGCTGCTGTCGCTGGTGCTGCTCACCGTCCTGTTTCTGGCCTCGCGTCGTTGGGTGTGGTGGAAAGCGTCATTGATGTCGCTGCTGTTGCTGGCACTCAGCGCATGGTGGCTGATCAACAAGCTGTCCGGCGATGGACTGAATGCGGCCACCCTGTACCACCTGGGTGCCGACATGGAAGGCGCAGGCATTGCCGACTTCAAGGGCTATATCGCCGGCTTCATCGCCCTGGTGCTGTTGTCGCTGCTGCCGCTGCTGATCGCCGCACGACGCCGCCGCTGGCGCGTCTCCGCGCACGGCGGCACCGTGTTCGCCAGCTTCGTGGTGGTATGGCTGGTCGCCATCGGGATCAGTCCGCTCTACAGCGATGGCCAGCGCCTGTACCTGCAGACGCGTCCGGTGGACTACAGCATGGTCGCGCCGGAGTACCGGGTGCCACAACAGCCGCTGCGCACGCCGCGCAACATCGTATGGATCTACGGCGAAAGCCTGGAGCGCACCTATCTGGACGAAGGCACGTTCCCGGGTCTGATGCCCAATCTCAACCGCCTGGCCGGGCAGGCACTCGATGTGCGCGGTCTGATGTCGGCCGAAGGGGGCGGCTGGACCATTGCCGGGCTGGTGTCATCGATGTGCGGCGTACCGCTGACCACCGCGCAGGGCGATGAGAACAGCATGGACCGCATGGGCAGCTTCCTGCCCGAGGCTGTGTGCCTGGGCGACTATCTCAAGCAGCAGGGCTACACCAACCACTACATGGGCGGTGCCAACGGGCTGTTTGCCGGCAAGGGGCAGTTCCTGGCCACGCATGGGTTCGATGCGGTCGACGACGTCGCATGGTTCAAGCAGCAGAAGGTCGCACGTTCGCACTTCTCCACCTGGGGCGTGCACGACGACGTGCTGCTGGACAAAGCGTACGACCGCTTCATCTCGCTGTCCAAGGCCGGCCAGCCGTTCATGCTGACCACGCTCACCATGGACACCCATCACCCCGCCGGCCACCTGCCGGTTGCCTGCAAGCGCACCCGCTACCAGAGCGACTACGGCAACATCGGCATGCTCAATGCGCTTAAGTGCACCGACGTGCTGATCTCACGGCTCGTGGACCGTATCCAGGCCAGTCCTTATGGCGATGACACGCTGATCGTCGTCGCGTCCGATCACCTGGCCATGCCCAACGACCTCAGCCATATTCTGGCCAAGCAGAAGCGCGAGAACCTGCTGCTGTTCCTCGGCAAGGACATCGCACCGCGTCAGTTGGCCGCGCGCAGCGGTTCCACGCTCGACTCCGGCGCGACGCTGCTGAGCCTGGTCGATCCGGCCATCACCTCGATCGGTTTCGGTCGTTCGCTGCTCGACCCGCAGCGCGCGGACAGCGCCAGCGCCGCAGCGGTGCGCGACAACGGCAAGGACTTCCCACGCTATCTGGCTTTCTCGCGCTCGCTCTGGCTCGGCGACACTACCCGCCAGCTGCGCATCGACGACGCCAACCAGGTGGTCGTCGGCAAACAGCACGTACAGCCGCCCGTACTGCTGGAGTACGACCGGCAGTGGGACCTGAAATCGGTCTACCTGGAGAACACCTCCAAACAGTTCGAGCAGGCCGACCCGGCCAACACGCTGGCTTATGTGGACCGCTGTACCGCCTTTGAAGACGGCTCCGCCGACGGCGACTGGTGCGCGATGCTGGTCAACCGCGACAAGGGCATCAAGCTCTACCGCGATGACCAGCTGCGCCAGGGCTTCGCGGTGGATGGCCCGCTCGATCCCTTCAGCGGCCCGATGCCCAGCATCCGCCAGGCACACATGATCACCGAAAAGGGCCGCCGCACCCGCGCCGGCCAGTACATGCTGCAGCTGGTCGCCAGGCAGTCGCCGGACCGCGGATTCTGGATCGAGGCGGTCTCGTCCAAACGCCAGGTGGTGGTCGCCCAGCAGTGGGTGCAACCCGATGCCGAGGGCCGCATCACCGTCCCGTTCGGGCTCGACCATGAGGTCGACGATCTGGAAATCCGGGCGTGGCTCAACCATGCCGAGAAGCTCGCGGTGGACACCTTCGCGCTGGTGCCGTCGCGCCGCGCGCGCCGCGGCTGACGGTTTCGGCCCCTGCAGAATGGGCGCTGCCGCACAGCGGCGTGCTCCCACGCACGACACAATGCGGGACGCCCTTGCAGGAGTGACTCCCTGATTTTCCCTTGCATGACCGGCATCGCCGGTCTGCCACACCCGTCCGCAGTGCCGGATGCGGCGGCGACACGCGCGCGTCCCGTGAGCCTCTACAACGGGACGTCGCCCGCGCCCTGCGGAGAACCGGGGGTGGCGCTGCATCCCGCACTGGATCGGGTGATGCGACGGTGCCCACTGACACCGTCCGAGGTGGAGCATCTGCAAGCGGCCCTGCAGTCACTCTTGCATGAGGTATCGCCGGCGCAGCTGACCCCGGTATTTCTTGCCGCGCTCGCCCACCGCAGCGCGGCCGAACGCGCGCAGGTGCTCGCCGCGCTCAACGGTGACGACAGCGCCAGGCGCTGGCAGGCCGCGTGCCGGCAGGTGGTGGAGGCGGTGCTGGACGGCATCTGCCGGATGCAGGGGCCGCGCCTCGTCGGGCATGCGCTGTATGCGGCGGCCCACCACATTGCGGGTACCCGGGGCGTGGAGGCGCTGTACTGGGCCCGGCAGACGCAGGCCGCTGCAGGCCTGCTCGCACAGCATGCATGGATGCCCTGGCTGCAGTGGCTGTGCCAGTTGCCGTTGCCGTCGCTGCGGGCGGGCGGCTGGCTGGAGCCGGTGCTGGCTGCGTTGCCGGCGGACATCCACACCGGGGCAGGTACGCTGCGGCACGCGCACGACGTCCTGGCGCAGGTTCTGGCCCCGCCGGCCTCGCCGCTGCGCAGCGTGTTGCTGGCCACCGTCTGGGTGCTGTGGACGCGCGCCAGCCCGACGCACACGGCCGGATCGCCGTGGCC
>JAEWLO010000530.1 GCA_023457475.1 Pseudomonadota bacterium
GACCCAGGGTGAAATAGAACACCCCGGGGTGTTCGGCGATGACGTTTCCGTCCGGGTCGTGGATCTCGCCCGTGCGCGCCGGCAGGTAGCGCCCCAGGAACTCGCGGCAATCGCGCTCGCCGATGAAGCAGATGCCGGTGGAGTCCTTCTTGGCATGGGTCGGCAGGCGCGCATCGCGGGCGATCCGGCGCAGGTCGTTCTTCTGCAGGTCGCCGATCGGAAACAGGGTGGCGGCCAGCTGGGCCTGGCCCAGCTGGTGCAGGAAATAGCTCTGGTCCTTGCTGCGGTCGGCCCCGCGCAGCAGCGCCCAGTGGCCGCTCACCTTCGCGACGCGGGCGTAATGACCCGTGGCGATGCGCTCGGCACCCAGTTCGCGGGCGGCGTCGAGGAAGTGCTTGAACTTGACCTCGCGGTTGCACAGTACGTCCGGGTTGGGGGTGCGGCCGGCGGCGTACTCGGCCAGGAAATGCTCGAACACGCCCTGCCAGTACTCGCTGGAGAAATCCCGGAAATGGAACGGAATGTCGAGCAGGCCACATACCGCCACGGCATCGCGGCGGTCGTCCTCGGCGCGGCAGTCGCCGCTGCCGTCGTCGGCCCAGTTCTGCATGAACAGTCCGGCGACCGGCTCGCCCTGCTGAACCAGCCGCCACGCAGCCACCGACGAGTCCACGCCGCCGGAGACGCCGACCATGATGCGGGGGGTGCTCATGCGGATTCCTTCAGCACGGAGAGCGGGTACCGTTGTCCGGCCAGGTAGTCGGCCACGACCTCGGCGACCAGCGGGCTGCGCAGCCGGGTGGGATCGGCCCGCAGCTCGGCCGGGGTCAGCCACAGTGCCTGCACGATGCCCGTGTCCAGCGGACGTTCCGGGTCGTGCGTCACCGCCTCGCCGGCGAAAGCGAAGCGCAGGAACGCGGTGCCGTCAGGTGCGATCCACTGATAGCAGCCGATGAAGGCCGTCAGCGCGACCTGCCAGCCGGATTCTTCCAGGGTCTCGCGCACGGCTGCGGCGGCCAGCGATTCGCCGGGCTCGAGATGGCCGGCAGGCTGGTTGAGGACCCGGCGACCGTCGATGTCCTCTTCCACCAGCAGTACGCGGCCATCGCGCACCACCACGGTGGCCACGGTCACATGCGGTGCCCAGACGGTGGGTGTCATCAAAAGCCTGTGAAAGTCATGCGGATGAGTGGATTGTGACGGGCGCGGGCGGCAACGTCCAATCGGTCGGGCCGCACGTTTATAATGGCGGGATGCCACGCGAGCCCTCACAAGAACCCCATCACGACCACGGCGTTGCCCTTGAACCGGCCCGCCCCGAGGTTGCCCCGCCGCCTTTCTACCAGGTGATGCTGTTGAACGACGACTACACCCCGATGGATTTCGTGGTGACGGTCCTGCAGCACTTCTTCTCCATGGACCTGGACAAGGCCACCCAGGTGATGCTCCACGTGCACACGCGCGGCCGGGGTGTCTGCGGTGTGTTCACCCGCGAAGTCGCCGAATCCAAGGTCGCCCAGGTCAACGAGTTCTCGCGCATGAACCAGCATCCGCTGCTGTGCACGATGGAAAAGGCCGGCGATTGAAGCCTGTCCCGCGAACGCCGGCACCGGCGGGCACCCCCGGGCGTGTTGGGCGCTCGTCTCCCTGATACCCGTCCTTCCCGGTAACAGCGCCAAGGGGCCGCCGGGGAGCGGGTGCGCATGCCAATCGCCGACGACATTGCCGTCACGGGCAGGTGGCCGATGCTGACAGGGCAAGGCCGGGGTCCGACTGCCAACGCTGTCTGAACGCACCCTTCCACCAGGGTGATGGAAATTCCGCCGCTAGGCCGCATATTGTTCTCAACTGCCGCCGGAGTAGAACATGTTCAGCAAAGACCTCGAACACACCATCGGACAGTGCTACAAGCGCGCCCGTGAGGCCCGGCATGAATTCATGACGGTGGAGCACCTGCTGCTGGCACTGTTGGACAACCCCTCCGCCCAGGCGGTGCTGAAGGCCTGCGGGGCCGATGCCGAGCGCCTGCGCCAGGAGCTGGAACAGGCCATCGAAGCCTCGGTGTCGCGATTGGCCGACGATGATGGCCGCGATACCCAGCCCACGCTGGGCTTCCAGCGCGTGCTGCAGCGGGCCGTGTACCACGTCCAGTCCTCGGGCAAGAAGGAGGTCACCGGTGCCAATGTGCTGGTGGCGATCTTCGGTGAGAAGGACTCCCACGCGGTGTACTACCTCGACCAGCAGGACGTGACCCGCCTGGATATCGTCAATTACCTCTCCCATGGCATCGCCAAGATGGGCGAGGAGGGCGAGGTGCCGCCGTCGGGCGAGGCCGAGGGGCGCGCTGAAGGGGCGGAAGGCGAAGGCAAGGGTGACGCCCTGGCCGAATTTGCCAGCAACCTCAACGACGCCGCCCGCAATGGCCGGATCGACCCCCTGGTGGGGCGCCGTGACGAGATCGAGCGGACCATCCAGGTCCTGTGTCGCCGGCGCAAGAACAACCCGCTGTACGTGGGCGAGGCCGGCGTGGGTAAGACCGCCATTGCCGAAGGCCTGGCCAAGCGCATCGTGGAAGGCTCGGTGCCCGAGGTCCTGGCCGACGCGGTGATCTATTCGCTCGACCTTGGCGCGCTGGTGGCCGGCACCAAGTACCGTGGCGACTTCGAGAAGCGCCTGAAGGGCGTTCTTACCGCGCTCAAGAAGATGCCCAACGCGGTGCTGTTCATCGACGAGATCCACACCATCATCGGGGCCGGTTCGGCGTCGGGCGGTACCATGGACGCGTCCAACCTGATCAAGCCTGCCCTGGCCTCCGGCGAACTGCGCTGCATCGGTTCGACCACCTTCCAGGAATACCGCGGCATCTTCGAAAAGGACCGGGCGCTGGCCCGGCGCTTCCAGAAGATCGACATCGTCGAGCCGAACGTGGGCGAAACCTACGAGATCCTGCAGGGCCTGAAGCCCAAGTACGAGGCCCACCATGGCGTGACCTACGCCGACGATGCGCTGCAGGCGGCGGTGGACCTGTCGGTCAAGCATATCGGCGACCGCCTGCTGCCGGACAAGGCCATCGACGTGATCGATGAGGCCGGTGCCCGCCAGCGGCTGCTGCCCGAGGGCGAGCGCAAGGAACTGATCGACATCGAGGAGATCGAGACCATCATCGCCAAGATGGCGCGCATTCCGGCCAAGCAGGTCAGCGCGACCGACAAGGACGTGCTCCAGCACCTGGAGCGCAACCTGAAGATGGTGATCTTCGGCCAGGATCCGGCCATCGAGACGCTGTCCTCGGCGATCAAGCTGGCCCGTTCGGGCCTGGGCAACCCCGACAAGCCGATCGGCAACTTCCTGTTCGCCGGGCCCACCGGCGTGGGCAAGACCGAGGTGACCAAGCAGCTGGCGCTGCAGCTGGGCATCGAACTGGTGCGCTTCGACATGAGCGAGTACATGGAGCCGCATTCGATCAGCCGCCTGATCGGTGCGCCTCCGGGCTATGTCGGCTTCGACCAGGGCGGCCTGCTCACCGAGAAGATCGTCAAGACCCCGCACTGCGTGCTGCTGCTGGACGAGGTGGAAAAGGCCCACCCGGACATCTTCAACATCCTGCTGCAGGTCATGGACCGGGGCATCCTCACCGACACCAACGGGCGCGAAGCCAACTTCAAGAACGTGGTGCTGGTGATGACCACCAACGCCGGCGCGGCCCAGGCTTCGCGGCGTTCGATCGGCTTCACCCGCCAGGACCATGCCACCGACGCGATGGAGGTGATCCGCAAGAGCTTCACGCCGGAGTTCCGCAACCGCCTCGACGCGGTCGTGCAGTTCCAGCCGCTGGGCTTCGAGCACATCCTGCGCGTGGTGGACAAGTTCCTGATCGAGCTGGAAATGCTGTTGCAGGAAAAGCACGTCAGCCTGTCGGCCACGCCGACCGCGCGCGACTGGCTGGCCCGCCATGGCTTCGATCCGCTCATGGGGGCGCGTCCGATGGCCCGGGTCATCCAGGACAAGGTCAAGCGTCCGCTGGCCGACGAACTGCTGTTCGGCAAGCTGGTCAACGGCGGCCGGGTCAGCATCGACGTCCGCGACGACGAGCTGTTCGTGGAAACCCAGGCCGAGCCGGAGCGCCGCCTGCCGGCCACGGTGTAGGGCAGGGCCTCTGGTCTTGATGCATGACGCGAACGCCCCGGAAGTTCCGGGGCGTTTTTTGTGCCAGCGCGTCTAGCGGCTGGCGCGCAGCTTGAAGGACTCCTCGCTGATCGGCTCGATCTTCTCGATGTCGCAGCTGGCCGAGTCGGTCCTGAGTTTGGAGGCGCGTGCGCCGCACAGCTGCCCCTCGTTGCCGCGGCTGACGAAGTCGAGCTTCTTCGAGTAGGCCGCGCTGGAGCAGCTGGAGGTGAAGTGCACGATGTAGTGGTGGGCACCGTTGCGCAGGAGGATGGTGCGGTCCGCGTTCTTGCGGACCAGCTGATGGTCGTCCTGCAGGGGAATGCAGTCGTTGCCGGTCGCGGCCGACGTTGCGGTCTGGGCGAAGGTGGTCCCGGCAATACAGGTCGTAGCAGCAAGCAGGCACAGCGTGTACAGGCTCTTCATGGCGGGGGCCAGGGTGGCGGTCCGGAGTGGACCAGCTGCCACAGTGCGCCGATTGCGAGCGCCGCGAATCTGCATCAAGACAGCCTGACCGATGTCAGGGTGAGGACGGTCACGGTGACCGACGGCATAGCGGGCTGAATTGCGCCCACGCAAAAAGGCCAGCGCAGGGCCGGCCTTTCGTCGGAACTCCCCGAGGGGAGTCACCCCGACCGCTTACTTCATGCGGTAGGTGATGCGACCCTTGGTCAGGTCGTACGGCGTCATCTCGACCTTGACGCGGTCACCGGTCAGGATGCGGATGTAGTTCTTGCGCATGCGGCCGGAGATGTGGGCGATGATTTCGTGCCCGTTTTCCAGTCGAACGCGGAAAGTGGTGTTGGGCAGCGTCTCGCTGACGGTGCCTTCGAACTCGATGGAGTCGTCTTTCGACATGTAGTCCTGTGCAGTTCTGTAAACGGCCGAGCTGGCCGTAAGGGCGGGCATTTTACGCGCAAGCGCCCGATCTTGCAAAGTTTGCGTTAAGCGCCGTTGCGGCTGTCCACCCGAGGCACCGCGTGGGCCGGGCAGAGCCCGGCGCTACGGGGCCTCATGCACCGCCTGGGCCGGCCAACGGCCGGCGGGTACGCGTCATCGCATGCGCGCTGCCGCCCCACGATCCGCTGCGCGTATCGCGGGCCCCTCTTATCGTGCCTCCGCACCCCCGCCGCTTCGCGGCCGCCCCCGGACGCCGGGGGCTCTCCACCCGCTGCACCGCCTGGGCCGGCCAACGGCCGGCGGGTACGCGTCATCGCATGCGCGCTGCCGCCCCACGATCCGCTGCGCGTATCGCGGGCCCCTCTTATCGTGCCTCCGC
>JAEWLO010000531.1 GCA_023457475.1 Pseudomonadota bacterium
CGCCCGTACGAATGTTCCGAAGCAGCACCGTGCTGCCTGCCAGGTCGAACTGCTTCGCTTCCAGATCGGCCCGCTTCAACTGCGCCTTCAGCTGCGCATCCCCCGCCAGCGTCATGCCCGCCACCGCCAATCGTGCGCCACGTCCACGCAGGTCCGCGCGCCCACTGCCCACGCGGCCAGATGTATCCAGCACCACATCGCCGCTGAGCAGTCCCGTACCGCCCAGCAGCCGCACACTGCCCTCGCCCAGATAACGGTTGTACGCCACCAGGTCCGGCACCTTCGCATCGGTGAACCGCAGCCGCGACTCCAGCGTGTCGCGCATTTCCTTCAACCGCGCATCCGAACGCAGCTGCAGGTCCATGTCGCGCCCCTCGAACAGCAGTTGCTTCGTACCCGTCGGTGCCGCACGGAATTCGGGAATGCGCACATCCAGCTGCGCCCGCGCCGGCGTACCGGCGACAATGCGGCCCCTGGCCTGCGCATCACCGCGCAGCTGCACCTGCGCCACTTCCGCCACTGCAGCCACCTTCGGAATGTCCAGCGTGCTGCCCGGGGCCAGCGTCCCCTCGGCAATCTTCAGGTCCGCATTGAGCAGCCCACCGCCGTCCAGATGGAACCACGGCTTGCGCACGAACAGGTCCGCGATCCAGTTCAACGATTCGAACTGCCATGCTCCCCGCACCTCGCCTGACAGGCGCGGCAGCAACGACGCCAGGTCGTCAAACGGGATGCGTCGGCCACGTACCTTGAGGTCCGCATCGAGCTCGCTCCCCGTGGCCGGGTCGCGCGGCAGCCGCGCCTGCACCCGGATGTCCTGCGCCGCGTCCAGCTGCAGCGCCAGCATCCCCCGGTCCTTCGCATGCACGCCCGCGTGCAGCGGAAGCCGCCACACCAGCCGGCTGCCCGGCTTCAGTTCGCCCTTGTCCCACCCGAGCGCTCCGGAAAGATGCGCCTCGGCCGGGGCCGTACCCACCTTCGCGTGTGCGCCGGCGGTGTCGATCTGCAGCGCCCGGCTGCGCGCCTCAATCTCCAGGCTCGCCTGCACCAGCCCAAACTTGCGAATGCCGGGGGCTTCATCGCGGTAGTGGCGCGGGTAGCGGAAGCGCGCATCCATCCGCGTGTCTTCCAGCAGCGTCACCCCGTCCCAGGTCACCGTGGCCTCCTTGAAACCTGCGGTGGAATCGAGCAGTTCCGACGGCCCGCCCTTGATCTGTTTGACGAAGCCCACGGTGCCCTCCCCCTTGCCGGCGATCATCAGCTTGCCGAAGCGGGCGCTGTGGATGCTGCTGCTGTGAATCGCATCCAGCCGCATCACCCAGCCGCGGGCGCCGCGCGGCGGCGGCGGAACCGCCTGCTCCACGCGCTCGATCTCCGACTCGACGTCGGTCGCATTGATGCGCGGGATATGGACTTCGCGCCGGGTCAGCGCCGGCAGCGAGATCCATGCGCTGGCCCGCGCCGCGCGGAAGATATAGACCGTGTGGTTGGCCTGGCCGCGGATGCGGATGTTCCAGACGATGGCGTGGCCCGGCAGCAGGGTCAGCGCCGGCCCGGTTTCCAACCTGAATTTTTCAGGCTTGCGGTTGGTGACCAGGTCGAACAGCGGCGTATTGAGGAAGATATTGCCGGCCAGCAGGTACAGGCCGTAGATCAACAGGAACAGCCACAGGCCGGTGCGCCAGTACCACGGGAGACGGCGAAGGCGTTCGGAAATCAACGGCATGGGGGATTGCGGGGGAATGCGGACATGCAGGCACTATCGGCAACACGGCCGCGTGGGCGCGTGAAATCACGCCGACGGCACCCACGCCTTCGGCTGCCACAACTCCAGCTTGTTGCCGTCGGGATCCAGAATCCACGCGAACGATCCGTTTTCATGATGCTCCGGCCCGGCGACAATGGTCACGTCCGCCGCCCTCAGATTCGCCAGCAGCCCGTCCAGATCATCCACCCGGTAATTGATCATGAAGGGCGACTCGCTGGGACTGAACCACGTCGACTCCGGCTCGGCCAGCGCCCATACCGTCAGCCCGCCGTCGCTGGCCCCGTCGTCCGGCCAGCGCAGCACCGCGCCGCCGAAGTCCTCCAGCACCAGCCCCAGGTGCTGCGCATACCACGCCGCCAACGCCGCACGGTCGCCGCAGCTCTTGAAGAACACCCCGCCAATCCCGGTCACCTTGGCCATCGCACGCTCCTGCGCCGTCATGTGCGCCGAGCGTACACCCGCGCGCGCAAAAAAAACGGCAGACCGTTGCCGGCCTGCCGTCCGCATCGACGAGGATGCTGGTAAAACAACTCCGCATCGCCGGGCTCTGCCCGGCGGCCGCGATCAGAAGCGGAACTCGCCGCTCAGACTGTAGGTGTCCACGTCCACCTCCACGCCGCTGAAGTCGGCCTGGCGACGATCGTAGTTCAGGCTCAGGCCCCAACGACGATTGAAGTCGTAACCGGCATTCACGCCGTAGTACGGCTTGGTCGAGCTTTCGTCATCGACCACATCCCAGTCGTCTTCACGCACCTGCGCGGTCAGGCGCGCGATGCCGGCGCGCGCGCCGATGAAGAAACCGGTGTTGTCCGGGCCGAAGTTCTTCTTCACCACCAGGCCGGCACCGACCGAGATCAGGTCCAGGTCTTCGTCGTAGCCCAGGTCCTGGGTGTAGAGCGAGGCCACATGTCCTTCCACACCGATGTTCGGGGTGAACCAGTAGCCACCGCCCAGCGCGGCGGAGGTATCGGTTTCATTGCCGCGGAAACCATCGAAGCGCACTTCCGTGTCGCTGCTGCCGAGTTCACCACGCACGAACGCCTGGCCGGCGCCGGCAGTGGACGACAGGGTGGCCAGCGCAACGGCGGTGGCCAGAACAACGTACTTCTTCATTCAGATCCTTCCAAAAGTAGGGTGCATTCCAGGGGGCTGCGCGCCACTCTGCCGCCTGTTCATGCTGATGTCAATTTTCTGTTAAACGGATCATCACACGGTCCTGCGGAGCCGGTCCCGTGCTGGACACGGACCACGCTTATCGTTTATCAATAAACCGACGGTCATCCACGACCGTCGAAACCGGAGGCTCCGTGGCACGCAGTACCGACCGACCCCCGCCGTCGGGCGACATCGTTCAATTCACCCGTATCGCGCTGCGCGCCGTCATGGCGCTGTGCTGGCTGGGCATCCTCGCTGCCCTGTGTGCCTTTCCCATCGTCTATTTCGATCGCAGCTGGCTGCTGGCGTCGTCGGGCCTCAGCCCCGAGCAGGCCGCGCAGCACCATCTGTTCGCGCATTTCAGCCTGGGCCTGGTCGGCATTGTCGTGCTGCTCACCCTTGGCCTCATCTTCCTGCGCCACCTTCAGCGTTTCGTCCGCGCCGTCCGCGGCGGGCACCTGTTCGCGCACGGCCATGCGTTGCGCCTGCGCCGCATGGCCTGGCTGATGCTGGCGATGGAACTGCTCTCCATCATCATCGGCCTGCATTCCAGTTGGATGGGACCGGCCTTCGCCTGGATGGAGGTCGGCGGCGGCATGTCCATCACCGGCCTCATCGCCGTGCTGATGCTGTTCGTCATGGCGCGCGTGTTCGAAGCCGGTGCAGCCATGCGTGACGACCTCGACGGCCTGGTCTGATGCCGGTCGTCATCACCCTCGAACAGATGCTGCACAAGCGCGGCATGACCTTGTCCGAGCTGGCCGCACGGGTGGACATCACCCTGGCGAACCTTTCCATTCTCAAGACCGGCAAGGCCAAGGCCATCCGGTTCTCCACGCTTGACGCGATCTGCCGGGAGCTGCAGTGCCAGCCCGGCGATCTGCTCGCGTATGACCCTGACTCCCAACATGTGTGATTTCTAATGGAATGGCTGTCTGACCCCAACATCTGGCTGGGGC
The DNA here is from genome assembly GCA_023457475.1 of Pseudomonadota bacterium. Classification (GTDB taxonomy): domain Bacteria; phylum Pseudomonadota; class Gammaproteobacteria; order Xanthomonadales; family Xanthomonadaceae; genus Stenotrophomonas. The sequence goes on from JAEWLO010000531.1 coordinate 3,883, forward strand.
TTGCAACGCTCGTGGTGCTCGAGATCGTGCTCGGCATCGACAACCTCGTCTTCATCGCGATCCTGGCCGACAAGCTGCCACCGCACCAGCGCGACCGCGCGCGGCTGATCGGCCTGAGCCTGGCCCTGCTGATGCGGCTGGTGCTGCTGGCCACGCTGGCGTGGATCATGAAACTCACCGAGCCGCTGTTCGAGGTGTTCGGGCACAGCTTCTCCGGACGCGACCTCATCCTGCTCGGCGGCGGCCTGTTCCTGCTGTTCAAGGGCACCATGGAACTGCACGAACGGCTGGAAGGCCGTGAGCACAGCCAGGGCGGCAACAAGGTCTACGCCGGGTTCGCCGCCGTGGTCACCCAGATCGTCATCCTCGACGCGGTGTTCTCGCTCGATTCGGTCATCACTGCCGTCGGCATGGTCGACCAGCTTGGCGTGATGTATGCCGCCGTCACCATCGCCATGGCGGTGATGATGCTGGCCAGCAAGCCGCTCACCCGCTTCGTCAACAAGCACCCTACCGTGGTGGTGCTGTGCCTGGGCTTCCTGCTGATGATCGGCTTCAGCCTGGTGGCCGAGGGCCTGGGCTACAAGATTCCCAAGGGCTACCTGTACGCCGCGATCGCCTTCTCCATCCTGGTGGAAAGCTTCAACCAGTGGGTACGGTTCAACCGCGAGCGTAACGAACAGCGCCTGCCGTTCCGCCAGCGCACCGCCGACGCGGTGCTGCGCCTGCTGGGCGCGAACGGCAGGAACACCGATGAGGGCGATCAGCAGGACACCCCCTCCGAAGAGCGCCTGGAGCCCGCCGAGCAGGACATGATCCGCAGCGTGCTCGGCTTGGCCGACCGCCCGGTTTCCAGCGTGATGACGGTCCGTGCGGATCTGGAATGGATCGACCTTGGCCGCGGCGAAGCCCACGCGATGCAGCGGCTGATCGACTCACCGCACACCCGCATGCTGGTTGCCGAAGGTGACCTGGACCAGGTGCAGGGCATCGTGCAGAGCCGGGACCTGCTGGCCGGTGTGCTGCAGGGTCGTCCATTGGACCTGCGTGCAGCCATGCGTGAACCTGCGTACGTGATTTCCAGCGCCAGCGTGCTGCAGGCGCTGGAAATCATCCGAGAACACCCCGTTCCGCTGGCGATCGCGGTGGATGAGTACGGCAGCGTGGAAGGCCTGGTCACTGCCAACGATCTGCTGGCCGCCATCGCCGGCGATCTGGCCGACACCCAGGACGAACGCTACGGCGTGCAGGCGCAGGCCGATGGCAGCTGGGAAGCCGACGGCGCGCTGACCCTGGATGACCTGCAGCGCCTTACCGGCATCGACTTCCCGCGCCATGCGCGTTACCAGACCCTGGCAGGCCTGCTGTTGCAGCACCTCGACCGCCTGCCGGTGGAAGGCGACAGCGTGGACCATGCCGGCCACCGCCTGCAGGTGACCGGTATGGACCGCCGCCGCGTCACCCGACTGCTCATCCAGCCGATGCCGTAAGCCCGGTACCGCGAACGCAATCACATCGCCGCCAAGCGTCGAAAACCGGTAGCGCCGGCCGTTGGCCGCCCAAGCGGCGCATGAAATCCCGTAGCGCCGGCCATTGGCCGGCCCTCAGGCTACCGGCAGCTTCGCCACCACCTTGAACTCCACATCGAACCCGGCCAGCCAGGTCACGCCCACCGCGGTCAGCGTCGGATGCGGAGCCGGGCCCCAGTGCTCAAGCACCACCGGCCACACCCGCTCAAGAATCTTTTCCGGGTCGATCATGAAAACCGTCACGTCCTGCACATCGGCAAACGTGCAGCCCGCCTCGGCCAGAATCGCGTTGAGGTTCTCGAACGCCCGCCGGACCTGGGACTCCACGTCCGGCTCCGGCGAGCCGTCCTGGCGGCTGCCGACCTGTCCGGATACGAACAGAAGACCATTGGTACGCACCGCCGGCGAGTAGCTGTAACGCTCATACAACGCCTGGCGGCCCTTGGGAAACACAACGTCGCGGGGTGCCATGTGAGGCTCCTTGCTGGGGGAAGGTCCCCAGTCTCCACCCCAGCCGGCTCGCGATAAACACGCCCATTTGTCCATCACTGTTTGTAGAATCCAAACAATCCCGCACCGGACCGCCCCCGATGGACCGCTTCGACGCCATGCAGGCCTTCGCCCGGGTCGTGGAAACCGGCAGCTTCACCCAGGCCGCGCAGACCCTGCACATGAGCCGCACCACGGTTACCCAACTGGTGCAGCAGCTGGAAACGCGGCTGCGTGTGCGCCTGTTGAACCGCACCACGCGGCGCGTGAACGTCACCGCCGACGGTGCCGCGTATTACGAACGCGTGGCCCGGCTGCTGGCCGAACTGGACGATGCCGAGACCAGCCTTTCCAGTTTCGCCGCCAGCCCGCGCGGGCGGCTGCGCGTGGACGTGCCCAGCCCCCTCGCCCGGCTGATCATCGTGCCGGCGCTGCATGACTTCCACGCCCGCTGGCCCGACCTCCAGCTCGACCTCGGGGCCAGCGACCGTCACGTCGACCTCATCGACGAGAACGTGGACTGCGTGATCCGCGGCGGCACGATCACCGACCCCTCGCTGGTGGCGCGGCATATCGGCGACCTGCAGGCGGGCATCTACGCCGCGCCGGCTTACCTCGCCGCACGCGGCATGCCCGAACATCCCAAGGCACTGGAAGACGCGCCCCACCAGATCATCGGGTACCTGCGCAAGCGCGGAGGCCGCCTGCTTCACTTCACCCTGAAGCGAGGGGCGGAGCAGATCACGGTGCACGGCAGGCACACGCTCGCCATGGACGACGGCAACACCTACATGGCCGCCGGCGTCGCCGGACTCGGGGCGATCTGGCTGCCCGACTACATGGCAGACGCACATGTGCAGCGTGGAGAGCTGGTACGCCTTTTCCCCGGCTGGCAGCTCGACCCCATGCCACTGCACATCGCCTTTCCCTCCAACCGCCATGTCAGCGCCAAGCTGCGCGTGTTCATCGATTGGGTGGCGGCGCTGATGGCGCTGCATGTTCCGGTGGTCACCCGATGAACGACATCATCGCGTTGTTCGGCCCGCGCCTCGCCGCCCTGCACGGGATGGTCACGGTCGCCTACCTGCTGTGGGCCAGTGCGCCCCTCTGGTGGCCGGCGCAACGGGCGTTCCTGCGCAGGACGCGCCTGCCCCGACCCTGGACGTTCCTCTTCACCACGGCCACGCTCTGCTACGGTGCAACCGCCTTGGCGGCGTTGCTTGTGCTTCCCTTCCGTCTGCCGGGACGCGCCCTCGAGGGCATGCCTTACGTGGACGTATTCACCATTGCCTCTCCCCTGCTGTGGGTCGCCGCACGGCATGCCGGCGCGCTGCTGGCCAGTGTGGCGCTCCTGCACCTGGTGCTGACCGGGCTCATCACCCACCCGCTGGCCCTCCGCTGGAACGCGCTGTGCGCAGGCGTTCCACAAACACGTACGGAGAGCACCGATGCAACCCACCGCTGAGACCGTCCACTGGGTGCTCTGGCTCCTGTTCGAGGAAGGCCTCTGGTGGGTCTGGATCACCTCGCCCCTATGGTGGCCGGCGCTCAAGGTGCGGTTCCGGCGCGAGCGCCTCCCGCACCCCGGCGCGTTCATCGGCGTCTCGGCCTCACTGACGTTCGGCTTGATATCAGCCGCTGTGCTCCTGATTGTGTTCCCCATCAAGGTGGCGAACATGTTCCTCGGCCAGCAGCTGGCGGAGGCCGGAATCCCGCTGGGTCCCCTGCTGATCAGCGCGGACACCACGGTCACCTGGATGCTCGCGCCACTCCTGATCTCGCTGCCGCTCTCAGCCTGGTGGGGATCAAGGACGCTGGCGAAACACTGGCCGCGCCTCTGCGCTGGGTGGTACGCACAGTGGTGACACGCCACGCGTGTCTCACGCATGCCGGCCCGGAGGCGAGATCACCAGCACGTCCCCCCTGCACACATCGACCTGTCGATACACCACCTCCCGCCCATCACGAAACCGCAGGCGCACATCGAACCGGCATCCGCTGTCCCCCAACCGCACGGTCGTACGT
>JAEWLO010000532.1 GCA_023457475.1 Pseudomonadota bacterium
CGCTGAGCCTACAGGGACGTACTTGCGGCGACCCCGCAAACCCACACCCGACGGTCCTGGGCTCGTAGATCTGCAACCGAGGGATTCTCGCGCGAAACCCGCCGACGCATTTCGCTATCATCGTCACATGAGCATCCGTCAACTTCCTGAAATCCTGATCAACCAGATCGCTGCCGGCGAGGTCGTCGAACGGCCGGCGTCGGTGGTGAAGGAACTGGTGGAGAACGCGCTGGATGCCGGGGCAACCCGCGTGGATATCGACCTGGAAGAGGGTGGGGTGCGGTTGATCCGCATCCGCGACGACGGCGGTGGCATCGCGCCCGAAGAGCTGCCTCTGGCCGTCTCGCGCCATGCCACCAGTAAGATCGCCAGCCTTGATGATCTTGAAGCCGTCGCCACCCTCGGGTTCCGCGGTGAAGCGCTGCCGTCCATTGCCTCGGTCAGCCGCTTCACCCTGGCCTCGCGCCGCGCCACCGACGAACACGGCTCCGCGCTCCAGATCGAAGGCGGCAAGCTGGGAGAGGTGACACCGCGCGCGCATGCGCCCGGTACCACCGTGGAGGTGCGCGAACTGTTCTACAACGTGCCGGCGCGCCGCAAGTTCCTGCGCGCTGAACGCACCGAGCTCGGTCACATCGAAGAATGGCTGCGCTCGCTGGCCCTCGCGCGCCCGGATGTCGAACTGCGGGTCTCGCACAACGGAAAGCCCTCGCGCCGCTACAAGCCTGGCGACCTCTATTCGGATGCGCGCCTCGGCGAAACACTGGGCGACGACTTCGCCACCCAGGCGCTGCGCGTGGACCACAGCGGAGCCGGGCTGCGCCTGCATGGCTGGATTGCACAGCCGCATTATTCGCGCGCCAGCACCGACCAGCAGTACTTCTATGTCAACGGCCGCGCGGTGCGCGATCGCAGCGTCGCGCACGCGGTGAAGATGGCCTACGGCGACGTGCTGTTCCATGGCCGGCAGCCGGCCTACGTGCTGTTCCTCGAACTCGACCCCACGCGGGTAGACGTCAACGTGCACCCGGCCAAGCACGAGGTGCGCTTCCGCGACTCGCGCCTGATCCACGACTTCGTGTATCGGACCCTCAAGGAAGCGCTGGCCGAAACCCGTGCCGGCATGACCCACACCGGCACCCCCGCCGACGTCGCCGGCGACGCACCGTTGCCCGCCTATGCAAACGCCTCGGCCGGTTCCGTTTACGCACTGGCCGGTGGCGGTGGGGGCGGCGACATGGGGGGCGCCGGGTGGCGACCGCAGCAGTCGCCGCTGGGCCTGCGCGTGGCCGATGCGCCGTCCGCGTACGCTGCCCTGTATGCGCGGCCGGACGGGAGTGATGACCGCGCGCTGCCGCCAATGCCCAGCGAGAACGGCCTGCCGGTGACCGCCGCCGACAGCGGCGTGCCGCCGTTGGGCTATGCGATCGCCCAGCTGCATGGCATCTACATCCTCGCCGAGAATGCCGAAGGCCTGATCGTGGTGGACATGCACGCCGCGCACGAGCGCATCGGCTATGAACGCCTGAAGACCGCCCACGACGGTATCGGCCTGCACGCACAGCCGCTGCTGGTGCCCATCACCCTGGCGGTGGGCGAGCGCGATGCCGATACCGCCGAGCGCGAAGCGGACACGCTCACCGCGCTGGGGTTCGAGATCACCCGTTCCGGTCCCGGCTCGTTGCATGTGCGCAGCATTCCCGCGCTGCTGGCCAACGCCGAGCCGGAAGGGCTGTTGCGCGACGTGCTCACCGACCTGCGCGAGCACGGGCAGAGCCGGCGCATCGCCAGCGCGCGCGATGAACTGCTGTCGACCATGTCCTGCCACGGCGCGGTGCGTGCCAATCGCCGCCTGACCGTGCCGGAAATGAACGCGCTGCTGCGCGACATGGAGATCACCGAGCGGTCCGGCCAGTGCAATCACGGCCGGCCGACCTGGGCCCGTTTTTCGCTGGCGGAGATTGACCGCTGGTTCCTGCGTGGACGTTGAAAGGGGAAGCATCGTGAAGGGGAATGCAAAGCGCCGCGGGGGACGCGGTATCGGCATGGCTGCGTTGCTGCTGGCACTCGTCGCCTGCGGCGACAAGGACGCCGCGCCGGTGGCCGCAGCGGTGGACCCGGCATTCATTGCCGAACAGCAGCAATGGCGCGCGCAGCGCTACAGCGAGCTCAATGCGGTGGACGGCTGGACCAGCCTGGTCGGCCTGCACTGGCTGGAGCACAAGGCCCACTACATCGGCAGTGGGCCGGGCAGCGGCATACGCCTGGCAGTGGGGCCGGACAAGCTCGGCATGGTCGCGCGCGATGGTGATGTGGTCTTCTTCACCCCGGAACGCGGCGTGCCCATGACCGTGGAGGGCGAACCGGTGACCGGCCGCATCCGCTTCTTCAGCGACCGGGATGGGACGCCGACGCGGATCGCCTTCGACGATGGGAAGGGCCAGCTCAGCCTGATCCACCGCGGCCAGCGCTATGCGCTGCGGGTGAAGCACGCCGATGCGGCCAGCCGGACCGGCTTCACCGGCCTCACCTACTGGGACGGCGGGCCGGCGTGGAAGGTCGCTGCGCGTTTTGTCCCGCATGCGGCGGGCAAGACCCTGCCGATCGTCGACATCACCGGCCTGACCACCGAGATGGCCAATCCCGGCGCGCTGGAGTTCGAGAAGGACGGTGCGACCTACCGGATGGAAGCATTGGGCGAGCCCGGCGGTGAGCTGTTCGTGATTTTCGGCGACCGCACCAGTGGCCATGGCAGCTACCCGGCCGGCCGCTACCTCGACCTTCCGGCTCCGGATGCCAGCGGGCAGGTCGTGATCGACTTCAACCATGCCTACAACCCGCCGTGCGCGTTCACACCGTTCGCGACCTGCCCGCTGACGCCACCGGAGAATCGTCTGGACCTCCGCGTGGAAGCGGGCGAGCGGGTTTACCACACCCCTGAAGGAGCCACCTGATGCTGTTCAAGCGCCTGCTGTATCCACTGCTGCTGGTCGCGGGCCTGCTGTCGACCGCCACCACGGCGGCCGCGCCCGCGGCCAAGCCCGCCGGGAACGCTCCGGTGCCGCTGCTGTGGAAGGTGACCGGCCCGGGCGACAGCCGGGTGTATCTGCTGGGCGCCTTCCACATGCTGCGCGAGGATGACTATCCGCTTGCCGCCGACGTGGACCAGGCGTTTGCCGCATCAAACCGGCTGGTGTTCGAGCTCTCGCCGCAGGACATCCAATCGCCCGAGCTTGTGCAGAAGATGATGCAGGCCGCGGTGCGCACGGACGGCACGGAACTGCGCCGTGACCTGGATGCGGCCACCTGGACCAAGCTTCAGGCCTATGCCAGCGCCAACAATCTGCCGCTGGCGCAGCTGCAGGGCATGAAGCCGTGGTTCGTCGGTTTGACCATTACGCTGTCACAGCTGAGCCGCATGGGCCTGAACCCCGAGCTGGGCCTGGACCGCCACTTCATGAAGCGCGCCGCCGATGCGGGCAAGCCCACCAGCGGGCTGGAGAGCATCGACACGCAGATTTCGGTGATGGCGGACATGTCCCCGAAGGAGCAGCAGCAGATGGTGGCCGAGGCGCTGGACCAGGCCGAACAGGCCGACACGCTGGGCCGCAGGCTGCACGACGCCTGGCGTCGCGGTGACGACAAGCTGCTGTGGACGGAGATGGCCAGCGACATGCGCGGCGAGTACCCGCAGCTGTACAAGCGGATCAACACCGACCGCAATGACGCCTGGGTGCCCAAGCTGCAGCAGTACCTGCAGGCCGGGCAGGGCAGCACCCTTGTGGTGGTGGGCACCCTGCACCTGCTGGGCGACGACGGCGTGGTCGAGAAGCTGCGCGCCAAGGGCTTCACGGTGGAGCGGGTGTGCAGCAGCTGCGCCAAGCCCAGGTCACGGCGCTGATCAGGCGATGGGCATGAAAAAGGCGCGGCCCTGAAGCCGCGCCTTTTTTTGTGTCACCGGCCGCGCGTCAGCGGCGGGTCTTGCTGCCGGCGGGTGCGTCCGGCTTGCCGGCGCCCGGGGTGCTGCCCGTGCCGGTACCGGTACCGCCAGGACGCGGACCAAAGCCGGCCCCCATGCTGCGCTGGAAGTCCTGCCAGAGTTCCAGGTTGCGTTCGGTCAGCTGGTTCATCATGGCCCACGGGGTCTGGCCCAGCAGATTGCCCATCTGCTGGCGGAACTGCTGCTGCTGGTCCAGGAAGACCTGCATGCTGCGCTCCAGGTAATTGCCCATGAAACCCTGCAGCGAGTCGCCATAGAAGCGGATCAGCTGGCTCAGCAGCTGGGTGGACAGCATCGGCTCGCCGTCCTGTTCCTGGTCGGCGATGATCTGCAGCAATACCGAACGGGTCAGATCGTCGCCGCTCTTGGCGTCACGGACTTCGAAATCCTCTCCGTCCAGGATCAGCTGGCGCACGTCCTCGATGGTGATGTAGCTGGAAATCTCAGTGTCGTAGAGACGACGGTTCGGATACTTCTTGATGATGCGGTTCGCAGCCATGAAGCAAGCACTCGTCAACGTAGGCGCGAATGATTGCGCAGCGCAGCACAGGTTGCAACCTCCATTGGTCATTCAGGGCCATTCTTCATGCTGCGCAGCATGGGGT
>JAEWLO010000533.1 GCA_023457475.1 Pseudomonadota bacterium
AGGTGAATGTGCTTCCCGTTTCCGGCACCGCCAATGTAGCCGTCCGGCTGGGGGTCTGCCTGCAGGTGAACTGCAGCGGCGACGCCCTGGTGGTGTCAGAAGGCAGCATCATGGCCGCCACCGACGGCCGCCTCGAGATTGGCGAGCACGCGAGCTATGGCACGCGGCGTCTGGGCCTGGCCGTGTCCGCGATCAACCTCGGCCAGGCGGAGGCCCTGCGCGACTTCGCGGCGAACGGCGGCCTGCCGCCGGGGCTGACCCTGAACCAGGACGTGCTGCAACAGCTGTTGCGGGGCAATACGGCCACCCAGGCCCCGGCGCTTGAAACCTTGAGCCTCAGTGCGCGCGATGCCATCAATGTAATTGGCAGCGTCGATCTGGACACCCGCGACGCCGCCACCGGCAAGAGCCGGCTGAAGCAACTGGTATTGGGCGCGCCAGCGATCCACGGGTATGGCGACGCCGACGACCGCGCACGCATCGTCGCGGACACCCTGTTGTGGGACGGTGCCATGGCGTCTGGCCAGCGTATCGGCAGTGATGCCACCGCGCCGCTCGGTGCGGCAATGGTCGATCGCCTGGGCAGCGGCCAGCTGGACATCGTGGCGTCGACCATCGAGTTCGGCTCGGCCGCGTTCACGCGCCGCAGTTCCGAAGCGGCAGCAGCCCGACAGGTCCTGGGCTTCGCGTCGGTCAACCTCCAGGCCAGCGACCGGGTGCTGTTCTCGGGCAAGGGCAGTCTGGACGTGTACCAGCAGCAGAATGACTACGTGGCCGGGGAAGGCTGGCAGTACAGTGGTGGCGCGCTCGACATCACCTCGCCGCTGATCACCGGCGCAGCCGCCGCCCAGATGGCCGTGCGCACCGGTGGCAGTTTTGCGCTGCGTGATACGGGCGTAGCGGCCGGCGACAACGCTGCGTTGGGGGCGGAGCTTTCGGTGCAGGCGCAGCGCATTGTGCTGGATTCGAACATCCAGCTCGCCTCGGGTCGATTGTCGGCGCAGGCGATCGACGACGTCGTTCTTGGCGCGAATGCGAACCTGGACCTGGCCGGTCGCAAAGTGACCCTGCTGGACGTGGACAAGTACAGTTGGGGCGGCGACGTGGAGCTCAGCGCCAGCGAAGGGAACGTCCGCGCGGATGCAGGTTCGACCCTTGATGTTTCCGCCACCTTCAACCGCGGAGGTCGCATCACCGTCAATGCCATGGGCGAACAGGGCGGTGTTGTCGACCTGGCAGGCACGATCCTGGGTAGCGCCAGTGGTCGTACCGATGCCGGCGGCACCGTGGTGCCCTGGGATGGCGGCGAACTGGTGCTGGAGGCACGCCAACTGCAGGACTTCCAGGGATTGAACCAGCGGTTGAACACCGGTGGTGTGACCGGTGCACGCAGCTTCCGGCTGGGAGAAGGCGATCTGGTGGTCGGCGACGAGGTCAAGGCCCGCTACGTGGATATCAGTGTGGACGGCGGCAGTTTGGCGGTGAATGGCCGTATCGACGCCAGTGGCGAGCAGGTCGGCAGCATCCGCCTGGCCGCGCGCGACGCCCTGCAGGTGAACGGCACATTGGATGCGCATGGTACCGGCCTGCGTGTGGACAGCTACGGCAAAATCATCGACAGCCCCAATCGTGCCGATGTCGAGCTGACCAGCAGCCAGGGAAGGGTTGAGGTGGGCGGCAATGCCATGCTGGATCTGCGCAGCGGAACCCATGTTGCGGTCGGGACTTCTGCCGGGCAGAACGACGGCTCGCCGCGCGGAACGCTGAAGATCAACGTGCTGCGTGTCGGTACCGACGACGCGGCCGTGGCGGTTGCCAGTGGCATCCGCGTCGACGGTGCGCGCGACATCCAGGTCAACGGTTTCCGCCGCTATGACGATGCACCGCTGGCCTCGGCCGACGATGTGAACGGCAATCGGCCGCAGTTGGTTACGCAGACCTGGCTCGACCAGGTGGTGGACCCGCAGAACCGTACATGGTTCGACGCTGCATTGGGCAATGCCGACCTGCAGCAACGCCTGGAAGCGCTGGGGACCTACCGCTTGCGGCCCGGCGTGGAGATCGTGGCCAACGCCGGTGCAGGCAATGTGCGCGGCGATCTGGTGGTCTCCGGCGATATCGATCTCTCCGGCTACCGCTATGGGCCGCAGGCCGACCGCGTGGATCCCGCACGGCGTGGCTTCGGTGAATCGGCTGCGCTGGTCCTGCGCGCAGAAGGGGACATCCGCCTGTACGGCAGCATCAACGACGGCTTCGCACCGCCGCCCGCCAATCCGGACGAAGCAGGTTGGACGCTGATTCCCAGTACCAACGGCAGCGTGCGCACGCCCTATGGTGCGGACATCATCGTGCCCATCGGTGGCGTCCGGCTGGAGGCCGGTACGCAGTTTGTCGCAGGGGCGACACTCAACTACGCCATTCCCTTTGCCGCCACCACGCTGCCGGCGGGCACCGTGGTGCCGATGGCCACGCGCATTGCAGCGACCCTGAAACTCCCGGCAGGCACCGTGCTGCGTGCCGCCGTCACCACCGCCAGCGGGCAGGTGTTGCCCGCCGGCACCGTGTTGCCGGCGGCGCTTGATCTGGGCTCGGGTTCCGTGCTCGGTGCCGGCTTCCGGCTGGACAGCGCGTTGGCCGTGCAGGCGCAGCAATGGCCCGCTGGCGTTGCACTGCCGACAGTGCTGCGGCTCAGCAGCACGGTGGAACTCAAAGCCGGCTCGCTGATTCCGTCGATGACGGAGATCCGGCTGGCGGGTGACCAGCCGGTCAACCTGCGTCCTGCCGACGCCAGTGGCAGCCAGGGACGCAACTGGGCGTTGGCCCCGATGCTGCCGGAAGGGACGACCTCGTGGGACCTTACCGCAGTCGCGGGTGCGGACACCGGGGCTGCTGACAAACGTGCTCGACGCTACGGTGCCTCTGGCGACCTGATTCTGGCGGATACGCATTACGCCACCATCCGCACCGTGGAAACGGTCACCCGCTTTGTCGGTGAGCGTGTCATTACCCTGCAGGGCTCGCTCGACCTCTGGGGAGATGAAAGTTTCGCCGGCCGTCCGGTCAAGGAGTTGGCCGATCTGTACAACATTTCAGAAGACGCGGTCTGCGCAATGGGGGCCGACTATTGCGAGGTCGGTGGCCGTCGGATCTCCTTGCAAGGCTCTCTGGACCTTTGGGGAGACGAGAGTTTTGCAGGGCGCCCTGCAAAGGAGCTGGCCGATCTCTACGGCCTTACGGAGGATCAGGTCTGTGCCTATGGTCCGGACTACTGCTATGGCGGTGGCGAATGGGTGGAACAGACCGACTACAACAGCCGCATCGGCAGCCCAGCCTGGAGCGTGCTGCGCACTGGCGCAGGGGATCTGAACCTCCTCGCCGCCGGCGACGTTGCGTTGCGCTCGGCTTTTGGCGTCTACACTGCCGGTGTCCCCACCTCCCTGGGCGCGGATCTGGACGATGCGTTCAACCCTGCACGCGCGGCGGCTCCTGGCAAAACCGCGCTGCTGGGTCCGGTCCAGGCCGGTGGCGCTTACGACGCAGCATTGGCGACCTATCAGGCGTGGTACCCGGACGCGGGTGGCGACCTGCGGGTGGTCGCCGGCGGCAATATTCGCGGCGATACCTGGTCTGAATCCGCGGTGCTGGATGCGTCTGGCAACAATGACAAGGCGGACGCTTCTGGTGCTGCGGTAGGAAGCTGGCTGTGGCGCCAGGGAACGGGTGCAGCTGAGGGCGTGACCGCCACGCCCACCAGCTGGTGGATCAACTTCGGTACCTATGCCAACGCCCGGAATGCCAGCTTCTCTACAACGCCGCGCATGGTGGGGTTCGCCGGGTTCGGCACCCTCGGAGGCGGCAACCTGAGTCTCGATGCGGGAGGAACCGTCGGCGTGCAGAGCCCCCAAGGCAGTGCGATAGGCGCTGAAAACGGGACAAACGCGGGTCACTCCACCGCGATAGTGGCAGCCGTGGGTTCCACTGGCCGCGTCGTCGATGGAGAACTGCTGCTTACCGGCGGGGGCGATCTGCAAGTGCGCAGTGCGGGAGCATTCAATCCCAACCTGCAGGCGACATCGCAGACCGTCAACGCCAATGTCCAGAACCTTGAATTGAATGGCAGCCTGGTCAACCTGCGCGGACAGGTGACGCTGGAGGCTTCGCGTGTGGGTGGCATCGCCACCAACGCGGCCAGCTACCTGGCTCTGGACACGGCGCTGGCGGGCGCAGATCCCTTCGTGGCCCAGCGCGGCGACCCCATGGGTGGGCCGGTACTGGTGCTGGGTGACGCGGTGGCGCGGGTAAATGCGCGCGGAGACGCCGTGCTCGGTGCCATCAGCGACGCTGGTCGGGTGGGGAGCGTGAATTACAATGCCGTGACGCTCGCCGACGGCAGCATAGCGGCCGGCACCAGTTGGTTCTCGCTGTGGACCGATCGGACGGCGGTGGACGTGGTGTCGGCCGGTGGTGATCTGGCACCCACGCTGGTGGGCAACCGGCACAGCCTGGGACGTGACGTGGGTGGCGAGGAGCGAAGGATTCTGGAAGATGGAGACCCTGCGAGGCTCTACTACTGGGCACTGCCCTCGCAGTTCCGCCTGTTGGCGGCAAGCGGAAACATCAAGCTGGACAACGCGTCCAGCTCTGGAACGCAGACGGAGCATGTGCTGCTCACGCGTCCGTCGTCCAGCGGCGAGCTCCAGGTACTGGCGGCGGATTCCATCCTGGTCACGCCGGGAGCGGTCGCCATCAGCAGCGGCGGTGCCGACGCACGGCTGCCGACGCCTTTCGATCCTGCTTTTGTTGGCACCGTGGGAAGCACGCAGGTAGTAGGTAATGTATCAGGCGATGCGACGGCCGTGGACGCGCAGGTGGCACTGCCCCTGTTTACATTTGGACCCACGACCCTTCAGTTTGCTGATCGTCGTTCCAACGGTAGTGCGCCGAACCGCTTCTACGCGGTCGAGGGTGACATCGTCGGGCTGCGTACCGGCCAACAATGGACGCTGGATCCGAATCCGGATTACGGTGCCTCACGCACCGTCTACACCTACAACGACGTCGCCGCCCCGGTGCACGTCCGCGCCGGCCGCGACATCCTGCTCAGCGACATCGGCGGTCTGAACAACACCGAGTCCGACATCAGCATCGTCGAAGCCGGCCGCGACATCGTCCACACCCCGATCCGCATCGCTGGGCCGGGCGACCTGGAAGTCAGCGCCGGCCGCCAGATCCGCCAGGAAGACAAGGCGAGCATCACCACCACCGGCAGCCTGGTCCAAGGCGACACCCGCCCGGGTGCCAGCATCTCGGTCACCGCCGGCAACGAACAGCTGGACTACGCCGCGCTGCGTGCCCGCTACCTGGACCCGGCCAACCTGGCGGATCCGGACCTCACCCTGGCCGAACAGCCGGGCAAGGCGGTCAAGCTCTACGGTACCGAGCTTGAAGCCTGGCTCGAGGACCGCTTCGGCGTGCCGGCCAAGGGCGATGCGGCGCTGGCCCTGTTCGATTCGCTGCCGGCAGCACAGCAGCGCATCTTCCTGCGCCAGGTCTACCACGCGGAACTGCGTGCCGGTGGTCGCGAGTACAACGATCCGGACAGCCCGCGCTTCGGCTCCTACCTGCGCGGTCGCGAGGCGATCGCCACGCTGCTGCCGGAAAAGGACGCCAACGGTGCCACCATCGACCGTACTGGCGACATCGTGATGTTCGGCGCCTCCGGTGTACGCACCCAGGCCGGCGGCAGCATCGACATGCTGGCTCCGGGCGGGCAGATCGTGGTGGGCGTGCAGGGCGTGGTGCCGCCGGCCTCG
>JAEWLO010000534.1 GCA_023457475.1 Pseudomonadota bacterium
GGCGGGCGGGCGGGGGCCGCCGGCGCGGCCGTGGGGCGGTGGGGGGGCGGAGCCGAGGCGGGCGTCGCCGGCCTGTCCGACGAGGTGATGCTGCCCGCGCCCACACCGATGACCGCCCCGCAGGTGCTGTATCTGGACGTGACCCTGAACGGCGCGCCGCGCGGCCTGTTGCCCTTCTCCCAGCTGGCCGGCGAGCTGCGCGCCGATCCCGCGGTCCTGCGTCAGCTGGGGTTCGCGGCACGCGACGGCGCACCGGTGCCGCTGTCCAGCCTCAGCGGAGTGCTGGTGCGCTACGACGCCGGATTGCAGACGCTGGTGCTGGAGGTGCCGATCGAACAGCTGGACCTGCCGACCACGGCATTGGGACAGGCATTGCCGACCACGCCGACCGCCAGTGCCTCGCCTGGGGCGCTGCTCAACTACGACCTCTATGCCAGCCACAACGAGGACGCCGGCAATCTCGCCCTGACCACCGAATGGCGCATCTTCGGGCTGGGCCGGGGTGTGCTGCGCAGCACCCAGTTGCTGCGGACCTTCCAGGATGGGGACCGCGACTGGCGCGGCGAGAGCGTGCGACTGGACAGCGCCTGGCAGCTGGATTTTCCCGACAGCGCGCTCACGCTCACCGTCGGCGATTTCTTCAGTGGCTTCGTGGACTGGAGTCGGCCGGTGCGCATGGGCGGCATTCAGATCGGACGCAACTATGGCCTGCAGCCCTATCGGGTACTCACCCCCACCCCCAGCTTCCTCGGCGAGGCCGTGGTGCCGTCCACGGTCGAGCTGTACGTGGATGGGTTGCGGCAGTACAACGGCGAGGTTCCCGCCGGTCCGTTCCAGCTCGGAGCGCAGCCCGGCATCAGCGGCACCGGCAACGCGCAGGTCGTCATCACCGATGCCTATGGCCGCATGCAGACCTTGGACTTCTCGTTCTACGGCACCCAGCAGCTGCTGGCGGAAGGCCTGTCGGACTGGTCGGCGGGCGTGGGCCGGATGCGCCGCGATTACGGCATCCGTTCGTTCGCCTATGACACTGCGACCGTGGGCAGCGCGACCTGGCGGCGCGGGGTGAGCAACCGGTTCACCGCCGAGCTGCATGCCGAAGGCGGCGGCGGTGTGGCCACGGCCGGTGCTGGCGGCTGGTGGCAGCTGGGCCTGGGAGGCGTGCTCAATGCCTCGTATGCGCACAGCCGCCGCGACGGCCTGACCGGCGGCCAATGGTCGCTCGGCTACAGCTGGAACAACCGCCGGTTCAATTTCAATGCTGCCACCCTGCGCACCCATGGCGAGTTCCAGGATCTGGGCAGTCTGCAGGGTGCGCGGCCACCCAGCGTGACCGACCAGGTCACCGCCGGGGTCAGCCTGGGCGGATTCGGCTCGCTCAGTGGCAGCTACCTGCGGCTGGCCTACCCCGACGACGAGGACCGCCGTTACGCCAGCGTGTTCTGGAGCCGCACGTTCTCCGAACGGTGGTCGGCCTACGCCTCGTTCAACCAGAACCTCGACGAGAGCGCCGACCGCAGCGTGTACCTGTCGATGTCGCTCAGCCTGGGCGACAACCGTCAAAGCAACGTGGCCGCACAGCGCAACGGCGATCGCATGCTCTACACCGTGGACGTCTCGCAGCCGGTGCCGGGCGACGGCAGCCAGGGCGGCGTCGGCTGGCGCGCGCAGGTCCGCCACGGTGACGACGGGACCGGCGGGCTGGCCGAGGTGGGCTGGCTGAACCGCGTAGGCCGGTACTCACTGGGGGCCGCGCGCCAGGGCGAAGCCAGCTTCGCTTACGCCAATGCCAGCGGCAGCGTGGTCTGGATGGGCGGTCATCTGTTCGCCGCCCGCGAAGTGCCGGACGCGTTTGCGGTGGTCTCCACCAACGGCTTCGGTGGCGTGCCGGTACGCCTGGAAAACCGGTTGATCGGGGTGACCGACGAAGACGGCCTGCTGCTGGTCACGCCCCTGCTCTCCTGGCAGCGCAACCGCATTTCCATCGACACCCTGGACCTGCCCGCCGACCTGCGCGCCGACCGGGTGGACACCCAGGTCACCCCGCGCCAGAGCGCCGGACTGGGCGTGAGCTTCGGCCTGCGCCGCAGCCGTGCCATCACCCTGGTGCTGCACGATACGCAGGGGCAGCCGCTGCCCGCCGGCAGCCAGGTGCGTCTGCCCGACCAGCGCAGCGCCACGGTCGGCTACGACGGCGAGGTCTATCTCGAAGACCTGCCGGCGCAGGCGCTGCTGGAGGTGGAGACCGGCCAGGGGCGCTGCACGGTCCGCCTGCCCGTGGTTGCCGCCGAAGGCAGCACGCCGTTGCGGTTGGAACCGCTGCGCTGCCTTCCGGAAGCAGGGCGATGAGGGCGCGCTGGCTGCTGGCGGTGCTGCTGGCGTTTGCCGCGCTGCTGGCCAGCCCGGCCGCGCGCGCCGACACCACCTGCACCACCACCGCCCCGGTGACCGCTGCGTTCGGCAACATCGCCAACGCCGCGAGCGCGCCGGCCGTCACCACCACCAGTTTCACCATTACCTGCAACACCACCGCGCTGAGCCTGCTGGCCACCGCCTCGGTGCGAGCGTGCCTGGGCGTGGGCATCGGTACCACCGGCGTGGCGATCTCGCCGCTGCGGCGCATGACCAACGCCAGCGGTGACCCGATGAGCTATCAGCTGTTCACCAGCGCCGCCTACAGCACCATCTGGGGGTTGACCCCGGGCACCACGCCCGGCCCGCTGGTGGTGGATCTCAATTACTCCGTGCCGCTGCTGACTGGCGGGAGCGGCGCGGTCACGGTCACCCTGTATGGCCGCGTCCCCGCCAGCCAGACCCTCGCCGCCGGCAGCTACAGCTCCTCGTTCAGCGGGGCAGACGTCCGCCTGGAGTACGCCTTCAACGAAGTCCTGCTGGGCACGGCGACCGCGCCGGCCGCCTGCACCACCGCCACCGGCGTGACCGGCCGCAAGGTCGCCACCGGCGGCTTCCCGTTCACCGTCACCGCCACGGTGCTGCCCCAGTGCAGCACCTACGTCACCACCGACATGGATTTCGGCACCAACGCCGGGGCCATCGCTGCCAATATCGACCGCACCTCCACCATCGGGCTGACCTGCCTGAACCGTACGGCGTACACCATCGCGCTGGACAACGGGCTGTATGCCAACGGCACGGTCAGACGGATGCGGCATGCGACCGATCCCAGCTACTTCATTCCGTATGAGCTGTACCGGGAGAGCACCCGCACCCAGCGCTGGGGCAGCACCGCCAACGTGGACCTGGTGTCGGGTACCGGCACCGGCAGCGCGCAGACACTGACCGTGTTCGGGCGCGCCCCGCCGACCACCGGGGCGGTGGCGGAGGGCAGCTACAGCGACCAGATCAAGGTGACCATTACGTACTGATGTCGCCGGATGCGGTGCACGGGAAGGCTCAAGCGGGCGCGCGTGCCGCCGATACCGTAGGTGACCCTTTGCCCACGGTGCTTTTCCCCGATGTTCCGCCGCCTCGCCCTGTGCATGGCCTTCGCCGCCCCGTTCCACACCGCCCTGGCGGTGCCTGCTCCAGTCCCCGCGCCTGCTTCACCGGGTCCGGTGCGCCTGCATCTGCGCGTGGTGGACGCGTGCCCGCTGGGGCACGAAACCGCGGAAGCTGCCTGCCGGGCGGTGCACCGCCGCAGCGACGCCACCGCCCCGGCTCCGCCGCAGGTGCAGGCCCTGACCCCACCCATGGAACAAGGCCCTGAACCGGCGCGCGCATGGCAGACACTGACATTCTGAGGCGCGTCGCCTGGTGGCTGGCGCTGCTGCCGGCCGCCCACGCGCAGGCGCTCGAGGTCTCCCCGCTGCGGGTGACGATTCCCGCCGGCCAGACCCATGGCGAAGTGTGGCTGCATAACGAGAGCGATCAGCCCTGGCACGGCCAGGCACGCCTGTACCAGTGGCAGCAGCAGACCGACCGGGAGGTACTGGAACCCAGTACCCGCATGGCGGTCAGCCCCGCCGAACTGACGCTGCCCCCCCATGCCCGCCAGCGGGTCCGGCTGGTGTGGCTGGAGCCTGCACCGGCCACCGAGCAGGGCCATCGGCTGGTGCTGCGGCCGGACGCGGCACAGGCGGCCGTGCAGATGTCGCTGCCGGTGTTCATCACCGGTACCGGGAACACCACTGGACCGGCCGTGACCGCACAGCTGCGGCAGGGCTCCGGGCCCGCCACGCTGGCCCTGTACAATGGCGGCGAGCGCCATGCACGGCTGGCGGACCTGGCCTTCATTGCCGCCGACGGCCGCCGCCACACGCTGCTTCCCGGACTGTCCGGTTACGTACTGGCAGGCCAGACCCGGCACTGGACATTGCCCGGCCCCGCCGAGCGCTACCGCGACGGGCGTTTCAGCGCCCGACTGGGGGATGACCCGCCGGCCCTGCTGGAGCCTCCCACCCCCTCGATTGCACCGGCCGCCGCCGCCGGGCTATAATCGACTGGATTTCCCGCGCATCCTGTGCGGAAAGCCCGTCCACGCCGGACGTCACCGGTGAATCCACACCTGTCGTCCCCATCCGTGCCGGGGTGCTCCGCAAGGAGTTCGGCCACGGAGACGACCGGGAAGCCCAACCCCGGAACCTCCCGCCTCACGGCGGACCGCCCATCTATTACCCGTGGCGGCCGGTTCCCCATCAGGAGTATTGCAATGCCCCAGGTCACCATGCGTCAGATGCTGGAAGCCGGCGTCCACTTCGGCCACCAGACCCGTTACTGGAACCCCAAGATGGGCCAGTACATCTTCGGCGCCCGCGGCAAGATCCACATCATCAACCTGGAAAAGACCGTTCCGCTCTTCAATGACGCGATGAACTTCATTTCCAGCGGTGCCCAGAAGCGCGGCACCATCCTGTTCCTGGGCACCAAGCGCAGCGCCCGCGAATCGATCCGCGAAGAAGCCGAGCGTTGCGGCATGCCGTACATGAACCAGCGTTGGCTGGGCGGCACCCTGACCAACTTCCGTACCGTGAAGCAGTCGGTTGCCCGCCTGAAGGAACTGGAAGCCGGTGAAACCGACGGCACCTTCGACAAGCTCGTCAAGCACGAAGTGCTGGGCCTGCGTCGCGAGCGCGACAAGCTGGAAGCCTCGCTGGGCGGCATCAAGGACATGAACCGTCTGCCGGACGCCATCTTCGTCATCGACATCGGTCACGAAGACATCGCCATCAAGGAAGCCAAGAAGCTCGGCATCCCGGTGATCGCCGTGGTCGACACCAACTACAACCCGGAACTGGTGGATTACGCCATCCCGGGCAACGACGACGCCATCCGTGCCGTGCAGCTGTACGCCCGCGCCGCCGCCGACGCCGTGCTGGAAGGCAAGGCCGCTGCTCCGCACGCTGCCACCGTCCGTGAAGAAGAGTTCGCCGAGGCTCCGGCCGGCGAAGAAGCCAAGCCGGCCCGCCGCGCTCCGGCCAAGAGGGCTGCTGCCGACAAGGGCGAAGCCCAGGCCTGATCCAGGCCGCGGGTGGGGGGGGCCCAACCCCCGCCCGTATGGCCCCCCCGGCGC
>JAEWLO010000535.1 GCA_023457475.1 Pseudomonadota bacterium
AGGGCCGGCCAACGGCCGGCGCTACCTATGATCAGCAAGGACGCGCGGTGGGTCATGGGATGGCTCCTTTAGCAGGATGCCCGGTGCACCATGGGGTGGCTCCCGGATCAGGCCGCTTCGGCTGCCCGGGCATTGCCACCGCTCCTGGCGAGCAGCGTCAGCTTCTCGTCGGTTGCTCCAGCGCGTTTCGCGCGGGCCCCGATCATAGTCTTCCGGCTTTGCCCCGGCTTTGTCGTCCTGCTCGGGCATGTCCTTTTCCTTCCATCGTGCATCTACAGGGGCCTTTGTTGCCACGCGGTCTATACAGCCGCGATGGTTGACTGGGGCATGATTCCAGATGCCTCCACCCCTGTTCCGCTGCCTACCGTCTGGACCGTGGGGCACTCCACGCGCACCTGGGACGAATTCCTGGCGGTGCTTGCCAGCCACAATGTCAGGGGGATCGCCGACGTACGGCGCTTTCCGGGATCGCGTCGGTTCCCGTGGTTTGCCAGCGAAAGCATGGCCGGGCGGTTGGCGGAGGTTGGCATTGCTTATCGGTGGCTGCCCGCACTTGGAGGACGCAGAGCCGTGCGGCCGGGATCTCCAAACGGCGCGTGGCGCACGCCCGCCTTTCAAGGGTATGCAGACCATATGCGAAGTGATGAGTTCCGCCATGGGCTGGGCGAGGCGCTGGCTATGGCAGGGGAATGTCGCACCGCGTTCATGTGTGCGGAGCTGTTGTGGTGGCGGTGCCATCGCCGCCTCATTTCGGACGTGTTGCAGCACCGGGGACACGAGGTGCTGCATATTCAGGATGAGCGGGTTGCGCAGGTACATCCCGGCAATGAGGCGGCGCAGAGGGACGGGGACGACCTGGTGTATCCGCCAATGCAGGCCGAGTTGTTTCAGGCGGGCGATTGAGCCGGGCCGGGCAGCGCCCGGCGCTACCGTCGGTTTCACGTCCCGGTGGGTAGGCTTCCGGCAACTCTCTGCGGATGTTGCCCGATGCGCCTCACCGATACTCAGCTTGCCGTGCTCCGCGCCATTGATGCTACCGACGAGATCTCCGCCGAGGCGGCGACCTGGGCGGTGAAGGAAGGCCTGGCCGTTCAGGCCGAGGACGGCGATATCGCGCTGACGCCGGTCGGCAAGGACATACTGGCCACCGACGCGGATTGACGCGTTCGCGGCACCGTGTTCACGGGCGTAAGACCTTCTCGCGGCTACAACACCTCTGAACCCTACTGCAGGAGAGGTGTGTGCAGCAGAAGAGCGCGATGGAAGGGGCGTCGGCGCAGTGGCCCGAGCGCATATGGGTCGTCCGGCATGGCCAGAGTTCCGGAAACGTGGCCCGCGACCATGCGGAAGCCAACAAGATCACGTTGATCGAGCTGGAACACCGCGACGCCGACGTGCCGCTGTCCGAACTGGGGGAACGGCAGTCCCAGGCCCTTGCCGACTGGGCGCGCCATCTGCCGGAAGCGCAGCGTCCTCAAATCGTACTGGCTTCGCCGTATGTGCGCGCCATGCAAACCGCAGAGGCGGTGGCTGCGGGCCTCGGCCACCGTGCAGGCACACTGGTCATCGACGAGCGGCTGCGCGAGAAGGAGTTCGGCGTGCTTGATCGCTACACCTCGTCAGGCATTGTCGCGACCTTCCCTGAGCTTGCCG
The DNA here is from genome assembly GCA_023457475.1 of Pseudomonadota bacterium. Classification (GTDB taxonomy): domain Bacteria; phylum Pseudomonadota; class Gammaproteobacteria; order Xanthomonadales; family Xanthomonadaceae; genus Stenotrophomonas. The sequence continues at coordinate 1,654 of JAEWLO010000535.1, forward strand.
CGCAGCGGAAGCTGGTGGGCAAGTTCTACTTCCGGCCACCAGGCGGGGAAAGCTGGTGCGATGTCATCCTGCGCCTGCGGGGCGTGGTCGGTGACCTGCAGCGCAACCACGCCGGTTCCCGGGTGATGATCGTGGCGCACCAGGTCATCGTGAACTGCATGCGATATCTGCTCGAAGGCATGGACGAGAAGACCATCCTGGACATCGACCGCGAAGGCGATGTCCCGAACTGCGGTGTGACCGAATACCACGCGGAGGCGGGCAACGCACTGAAGCTGGTGCGCACCAACTTCATTCCGCCTGCGTTGGCGGAAGAGCCCCGCACCAGCGCGCCTGATGTTCCCGCCGGAGCGCGGTGACATGGAAGAGCCCGCCGTCCGCATCCTGTCACCCGCGGCGTTGCGCTCCCGACCCCTGCCGTCTCCCGGCGGCGACAAGGAAGCGCGGGGCAGGGTGTGCGTCATCGGCGGGTCGGTGCAGGTGCCAGGTGCCGCACTGCTGGCGGGGGAGGCCTCGCTGCGCGCCGGTGCCGGAAAGCTGCAGATCGCCACCGTGCGCAGCGCGGCGGTCGGCATGGGGTTGGCCGTGCCTGAAGCCCTCGTGCTCGGCCTGAACGAGGACGCGCACGGCGAGATGCGCGGCAGTTCGGCGGTGCTGGACGCTGCACTAAAGGAATGCGGCGCACTGGTGATCGGGCCCGGAATGAAGGCCACGCGCTTTCTCTCCCGCCTGGTTCAACGTGCGGCTGATGCCCAAGGCACGGTGGTGCTGGATGCGGGTGCGCTCGACGCCAATGCGCGCGCGCGCGAGGGTGCGCCGTTCGTGCTGACGCCCCATGCCGGCGAGATGGCCAACATGTGCGGCGTGGAAAGGGAGGCTGTCGAAGACGCACCACTCGAACACGCGCTCGGCATGGCGCGCGCCACCCGCAGTGTCGTCATTCTGAAGGGGCCTGACACCTGGATTGTCGCGCCGGACGGCGAAGGCTGGCTGCACCAGGGCGGTGCCTCCGGCCTGGGCACCTCCGGCTCCGGTGACGTGCTGGCCGGGGTGATCGGAGGATTCGCCGCGCGCGGGGCCAGCGCGCTGGATGCCGCCCTCTGGGGCGTCTGGGTGCATGCCGAGGCCGGCCGCGTGCTGGGCGAACGCGTCGGCAGTGTGGGCTTCCTTGCGCGTGAGATCGCCGGAACGGTGCCAGTCATCCTGCAACGCATGGCGTCGGGCGATATCAGCATCGAGATCCGCAAGCCGTAGAGCCACGCCTTGCGTGGCTTGGAGATCCCGAACGCCTCGCCCGCAATCCGAACAGCGGCCGCAGCCAAGGCGTGCGTCGGATGATGACTTCATGGATGAGCAGGCATCCTGCAATGGTGCCACCCAGTACCAGCGCAGGTTCGGCCAGGGGACCCAGCTGCAGCGGCTTCAACCAGAACAGCAGGACGATGATCAGGCTCTGGTGCAGCATGTACCACGGGTAGATCGCCTCGGTGCAGTAGGGCAACCAGCGATACGGGCGGTCCAGCAGCACCTTCGCCCAGCCCAGCAGGGTCAGCAGGGCAGCCCATAGATAGACCGATTGCGTGGCCCGGACCTGTGTTGCCCAGAACACCTCCGGCCACGCACGCAGCGCGGAATCGGCCGGCAGCACCCGGCCCAGCACCCGGATGCCGAAGTACCAGACAATCGCCGCCAGTGCCAACCAGAGCGTCACGCGGCGCAGTGCCACCACGCGAGCCCAGAACAGCGGCTCCCGGCCCAGCAGATATCCCAGCAGGAACACGGTGCCGTACTTCGCGTGCTGGTACCAGTCACCGAACAGCGCGTTGGTGGAGGGGTAGAGCGGGTCGAGCCAGGCCACCCAGAGGAAAAGAAG
>JAEWLO010000536.1 GCA_023457475.1 Pseudomonadota bacterium
TATCGCCAACCGCCTGCTGCGGCGCGTGCGCGACTACGCCCAGGTCAAGGCCGGGGGGCATATCGACCAGACCGTGGCCCAGGCCGCCATGCAGATGCTGAAAGTCGACCCGGAAGGCTTCGACGACCTCGACCGGCGCATGCTCAAGACCCTGATCGACTACTTCGACGGCGGCCCGGTGGGTGTGGAGTCGATGGCCGCGGCCCTGTCCGAGGAGCGCGGCACGCTGGAAGACGTGGTCGAACCCTACCTGATCCAGCAGGGCTTCCTGGTGCGTACCGCGCGCGGCCGCATGGCCACGCACAAGGCGTACCGCCACATGGGCCTGAAGCCCAAGAACCCGCCCGCCGACCTGTTCGCGGAGGTTCCCGATGCCGGCTGAGATGACGGTTGATCCCCGGTTCAGTTGGCCGACACGCATTTATTGGGAAGATACCGACGCAGGTGGCGTGGTCTACCACGCGCGCTATGTGGCCTTCATGGAGCGGGCGCGTACGGAATGGATGCGGGCGCTGGGCTTCGGCCAGGAGCGCACGCGCATCGAGCACGGGCTGGTCTTCGCCGTACGCTCGATGAGCATGGACTTCCTGAAGCCGGCGCGTCTGGACGATGCGCTGGCGGTGAGTGCCCGGCTGGTGCAGTGCAAGCGCGCCAGCATGGTGTTCAGCCAGGCGGTGTGTCGCGGCGAGGAAACGCTGCTGACCGCGCAGGTGAAGATCGCGGCATTGGATGCCTCCACATTCAAACCACGCGGCATGGATGATGTTCTGCATGCCGCGTTGAAACCCTTCGAATTTCCAGAATCCGCACACTGAGGAACAACGGATGATCGCAATGCTCCTGGCCCTGCAGGCCACGGTGGTCGAGGCGCTGCCGCAGGAAGTCACCAGCGCCGCGTCGCAGACTGTCGCGCAAGCCACGCACGGCGGTGGCATCAATTACCTGGACCTGATGATCAAGGCCAGCCTGCCGGTGAAGATCATCGTGCTGCTGCTGCTGGCCGGTTCGTTCATCAGCTGGGTGATCATCTTCCGCAAGGCGCGTGTGTTCAGCGCCGCCAACCGCGAGGCCGACGAGTTCGAAAGCCGCTTCTGGTCCGGTGCGGACCTGGGCAAGCTGTACTCGGCCGCCACCGACCGCAACCGCAAGGTGGGTGGCCTGGAGGCGATCTTCGAGGCAGGTTTCCGCGAGTACACCCGTCTGCGCGACAAGCGCCGGCTGGACGGTCGCGCCCAGCTGGAAGGCGCGCAGCGCGCCATGCGTACCACCTACACCCGCGAGGTGGACCAGCTCGAGCGCAATCTGGAGCTGCTGGCCAACATCGGTTCCACCGCACCGTACATCGGCCTGGTGGGTACCGTGTTCGGCATCATGGTGACCATGCACGACATGATCAACAGCGGCGAACAGGCGGGCATCGCCTCGGTCGCCCCGGGCATTTCCGAAGCGCTGTTCGCCACCGCCATCGGCCTGTTCGTGGCCATTCCCGCTGTGTGGGCCTACAACCGCTTCACCACCCGCGTTGAGCGCATCTCGGTCCGCTTCGAGACCTTCGCCGAGGAATTCAGCTCGATCCTGCAGCGCCAGAGCGCCAACGACGAGTAAGCGCCCAGCTCAAGGACCCTGCCATGACCGCTGCCATCGGCCGCCGCAAGCGCCGCAAGCTCAAATCCGAAATCAACGTCGTGCCCTACATCGACGTCATGCTGGTGCTGCTGATCATCTTCATGGTGACCGCACCGCTGCTGACGCTGAGCTTCGACGTGGATCTGCCCAACTCCCAGGCCAAGGCGCTGGAAAGCAAGCAGGACCCGGTGATCGTGTCCGTCCGCCTGGACGGGCAGCTCAGCCTCAAGCTGCCCGACGCCAAGGAGCCGGTGTCGATGGAAGCCACCGAACTGCAGGCCCAGCTGGGGGCGATCGCCTCGCAGGACAAGAACGTGCGGGTCATCGTGGCGGCCGACAAGGCCGTGGCGTATGAGAAGGTCATCGCGGCCATGGACGTGATCAAGCGCGCCAACGTCGAGAAGGTGGGTCTGGCGACCGATGCACGCTGAAGCCCTGCCACCGCAGCGCCAGCCGGAAGAGCAGTGGGCACTGCCCATCGTGCTGGCCATTGCCGTGCACCTGCTGCTGGCGCTGGTCTTCATCGGGGCCTGGCTGTGGTCGCCCCAACGCACCACCGAAGCGGCTGCCGGTGATCCCGCCATCGAGGCCAGCCTGCAGCTGAGCGCGTCCGAAGCCGCCGCCGCCCGCCAGGCGCTGCGGGCTTCGGAGAAGCTGCCAGACCTGCCCGAACCGGTGGAGCAGCCCGCGCCGGTGGAAGAAGACACCGTGCCGCCGCCGCAGCCGCTGCCCGAGCCGCGTCCGCAGGATGCGCTGAGCCCGCAGCAGCAGCAGGCGCAGGAGCGCGTCGCACAGCCAGACACGGTCGACCAGGCCGAGGTCAGCGCCATGGCGATCTCCGCCGAGAAGGCCAAGCAGGAACAGGAAGCCAAGCGTCGCCAGGAACAGATCGACCTGACGGAGCGCGAACGCCAGAAGGAGGCCGAGCAGAAGGCCCGCCTGGCCAAGCAGCAGGAAGCGGACCAGAAGAAGAAGCTGGCCGAGCAGGAACAACAGGCCAACGACGCGAAAGCGGCGGAAACAGCAAAGAAGCTGGCCGAGATCCGCGCGAAGCGTGCGCAGGCCGAGAACGAAGCCAAGCGCGCAGAGCAGAAGCTGCGTGAGCTGGCTGCTGCGCGTGCAGCCGCCGGAGCCGCGCCGAGTGGGTCCACCGGAGCCGCGCAGCCTGCCGCCGGTGGTGGCGGCACCAGCGACGACCTTTCGGCCAAGTACGCTGCGGCCATCCAGCAGAAGGTGCTGGGCCAGTGGCAGCGGCCGGACTCGGTTCCGATCGGGCAGAAGTGCCAGATTGCCATCACCCAGATTCCGGGGGGGCAGGTGATCCAGGCCAAGGTCGGCGCCAACTGCCCGTACGACGAGGCCGGCAAACGCTCCATCGAGGCCGCCGTCCTCAACGCGCAGCCCTTGCCCTACCGGGGGTTTGAGACGGTGTTCGCGCGTACCATCAACTTCACCTTTACCGCCCAGGATCGGTGACAGGGAGGGGATACGATCCCGAGCGGTCGTATTCCCGTTAACGGAATGTGATTTCCCGGCCCGTGACTACTCGGAATTCACACCCGGTTGGTTCATGATTGCGAAACGGTTCACCCCCCTGCTGTTATCCCTCGTATTTGGTTTTCCTACTGAGCGCTCCATGAAGAAGATGCCTCGCTGGTTCGCCGTGTTCGCGGCTTTGTTGCTGCCTTTCGCTGCCGTCGCGCAGCAGAGGGGCCTGGATATCGACATCATCGGCGGTAATGCGTCGGCCCTGCCGATCACCGTCGTGCCCATGCCCTACCAGGGTTCGGCCGCCGCGCCGGAGACCGATGTGGCCGCCGTGGTCCGCGCCGATCTGGAGCGCTCCGGCCAGTTCCGCAACCTGCCGGTCGAACAGATTCTTGAAAAGCCAACCCGCGGCGGCGAGATCAATTTCGCCACCTGGCGCGCGCTGAAGCAGAACTACATCGTGGTTGGCCGGGTGCTCGACGCCGGGGCCGGTGCGTACCGCGTGGAGTACGAGCTGTACGACGTGCCCAAGGGTGAGCGCCTGCTCGGCCTGGCCATGACCGCCCGGGCCACCGCCATGCGCGACGTGGCCCACCAGATGGCCGATGCCATCTACGAGAAGATCACCGGCGTGCGCGGTGCCTTCTGGACCCGCATCGCCTACGTGACCGCCAGCGGCAAGGGCGCGGCCATGCGCTACGCACTGATGGTGGCCGACTCGGATGGCTACAACCCGCAGACCATCGTCCGCTCGGCCGAACCGCTGCTGTCGCCCTCGTGGAGCCCGGACGGCAACCGCCTGGCCTACGTCAGCTTCGAGCGCGGCAATTCGGCGATCTACATCCAGAACATCACCACCGGAGCCCGTGAGCTGGTCACCAGCTTCCGCGGCATCAACAGCGCCCCGTCGTTCTCCCCGGACGGCCGCCGCCTGGCCCTGTCGCTGTCGCGCAGCGGCAATCCGGAAATCTATGTGATGGACCTGGGCAGCAAGCAGCTCACCCAGCTGACCAACCACTTCGCCATCGACACCGAGCCGACCTGGGCCGCCGATGGCTCCAGCGTCTACTTCACCTCCGACCGCGGTGGACGCCCGCAGATCTACCAGGTGCCCGCCACCGGGGGCAGCGCCTCGCGCGTGACCTTCCAGGGCAACTACAACGCCACCCCGAGCATGTCCTACGACGGCAAGAAGCTGGTCGTGGCGCAGGGCAGCGGCAATACCTACAAGATCGCGATGATGGACAGCAGCCTGGGCTCCCCGCGCTGGAGCACCCTGTCCGTCGGCTCGCTCGACGAATCGCCGAGCTTCGCGCCCAACGCGAGCATGGTGTTGTATGCCGCCCGTGAGGGTGGACGTGGCGTGTTGTACGCCGTATCGGCTGACGGGCGGGTGCGCCAGCGGCTGGTACTGGCGGACGGTGATGTCCGCGAGCCTTCTTGGTCGCCGTACCGTACAAAGCGCTAACAGAGTGTTAAGATTCGCCCGTATTCATCCCTCATCCGGCTTTAGGAGCCTCAAAAAGGTATCGCAATGAACAAGACTTCCCGCGTTCTGCTTGTCTCCCTGTTGTCTGTGGCCGTCCTGGCCGGCTGCTCCAAGAAGGTGAAGGAAGAGGCTCCGGCCCCGGTCGACACCGGCACCAGCACCCAGCCGACCGGTCCGTCGACCTCCGGCCTGTTCGGCCCGGGCGACCTGGACACCAACCCGTGCCTGCGTCAGCGCGTCGTCCAGTTCGACTTCGACCAGGACGCGATCCGTCCGGAGTTCCAGGAGCTGATGGCCTGCCACGCCAAGTACCTGCGTGACCGTCCGTCCTCGCGCATGACCCTGCAGGGTCACACCGACGAGCGCGGCTCGCGCGCCTACAACCAGGCTCTGGGTGAGCGTCGTGGCAACGCCGTCAACTCGGCGCTGCAGGCCAACGGTGGTTCGGCTTCGCAGATCACCGTCGTGTCCTACGGTGAAGAGCGTCCGGTCTGCACCGAGTCGACCGAGTCGTGCTGGGCGCAGAACCGTCGCGTCGAAATCGTCTACACCGCGCAGTAATCCATGCGCATCGGCATCAACCTGATGCTGGTCGTAGCGGCAGCCCTCGTGGCTGCCGCTCCGGCGCAGGCCCAGCGGCAGAGCCTGTCCGACCGCGTAGGCGCGCTCGAGCAGCAGATGTACAACAACACGTCCAACCAGGACCAGCTGAACCAGCTGAACGCCCTGCGTCAGCAGCTCACCCAGCTGCAGGCCACGGTCGAACAGCTGCAGCATGAAAATGCCCAGCTGAAGCAGACCGGCCAGGACCAGTATCTGGACCTCGACGGCCGCCTGAACCGCCTGGAAGGTGGCGCTGCTCCGGCACTCCCGGCCGCTCCGGCCCCGAATGCCCCCGCCGCCCCCAAGCCCGCCGCCCCCAACCCTGCAGCGGCCGCCACCGAGCGGCCCCCGTCCGTGCACGGCGATGCCGGCAGCCTGGCGGCCAACGGCGACGAGCGAACCACGTACAACGTGGCGTTCGACTCGCTCAAGGCCGGCAAGTACGAGGACTCGGCCCAGCTGTTCCTGAGCTTCCTTGAGCTGTACCCCAACGGCGTCTACACCCCCAATGCGCTGTACTGGCTGGGTGAGAGCTACTACGCCCTCCGTAATTTCCCGCAGGCGGAGGCGCAGTTCCGCGACCTCATCGCCCGCTACCCGACCCACGACAAGGCAGCGGGCGGTCTGTTGAAGATCGGCCTGTCGCAGTACGGCGAAGGCAAGGTCGACCAGGCCCAGGCCACCCTGGAACAGGTCGTCAGCACCTATCCCGGTTCCGACGCCGCGCGTACCGCGCAGGACCGCCTGCAGTCGATCCGCCTCGGCCAGCAGATTCGCTGAGGCCCCACCCGGCCGAGGCCGGTATAATCATCGCCCTGAACTCTTGTAGAGCCACGCCCTGCGTGGCTGCCTTCGTTTCCGCATTCGTAAGCTCATCGCCATGACCACCCCCCTGTCCGCCGCCGCCGCGCTCCCCAGCGAGATCGTGCAGTCGCCCTTGCCCCGGTTGAAGATCACCGAGATCTTCACCTCCCTGCAGGGCGAAGCCGATACCGCCGGCTGGCCGACCGTGTTTGTGCGCCTGACCGGCTGCCCGCTGCGCTGCACCTACTGCGACACCGCCTACGCCTTCCATGGCGGCACCTGGTGGGACATCGACGCGATCGTGGCCGAGGTGCTGGCGCAGGGCGTGCACCATGTCTGCGTGACCGGCGGCGAACCGCTGGCGCAGAAGCGCTGCCTGGTGCTGCTGGAGAAGCTGTGCGACGCCGGTCTGGATGTCTCGCTGGAAACCTCCGGTGCGCTGGATGTCAGCGGCGTGGACCCGCGCGTCTCGCGTGTGGTGGACCTCAAGACGCCGGGCTCCGGTGAGATGGCACGCAACCGTCTCGAGAACCTGCCGCTGCTGACCCGCCGCGACCAGATCAAGTTCGTGCTGTGCAGCCGCGAGGACTACGACTGGGCCAGGAGCATGGTGCTCGAGCACGCCTTGAACGCACGCAGCATGGTGTTGTTCTCGCCCAGCAAGGGCCAGGTGAGCCCGCGCGAGCTCGCCGACTGGATCGTGGAGGACCGCCTGCCGGTACGCTTCCAGATGCAGTTGCACAAACTACTGTGGGACGACGAGCCCGGCCGCTGAGGCGTTCGTCTCCCTGATCGACCCCGGCGCGGGACAGCGTGCTGGATTCCCGCAACCCACCGGATGTACCCCCATGAAGAACGCAGTCGTGCTTCTCTCCGGCGGCATGGATTCCGCCGCCGTTATCGCCCTTGCCCGTGAACAGGGCTTCGCCGTGCACGCCCTGAGCGTGCGTTATGGCCAGCGCCACACCTCCGAGCTGGATGCGGCCGCCGCCGTGGCCCAGGCACTGGGCGTGGTGGCGCACAAGACCGTCAACGTCGACCTGCGCAGCATCGGCGGCTCGGCGCTTACCGACGACATCGACGTGCCGGAAGCGGGCGGTGAGGGCATTCCAGTGACCTACGTGCCGGCGCGCAACACCATCATGCTCTCGGTCGCACTGGGCTGGGCGGAAGTGCTGGGTGCCAATGACATCTTCTGCGGCGTCAACGCGGTGGACTATTCCGGCTACCCGGACTGTCGGCCGGAATTCATCCAGGCCTTCGAAGCCCTGGCCAACCTGGCGACCAAGGCCGGCGTGGAAGGGGCGGGCATCAAGGTGCACGCGCCGCTGCAGTTCCTGAGCAAGGCCGACATCGTGCGTGAAGGCGTGCGCCTGGGCGTGGATTTCGGGCTGACCGTGTCCTGCTACAACGCGGACGCCCAGGGCCGTGCCTGCGGCCACTGCGACGCCTGCCGCCTGCGCGCCCAGGGGTTCGCCGACGCCGGCGTGGCAGATCCGACCCGCTACGCCTGAATCAGCAGGTGTGCCTGAGCGCCAAGATGGGTTAGAATGCGCACCCCCGGCGCAATGCCGGGGGTTGCTAACGGGCCGTTAGCTCAGTCGGTAGAGCAGAAGACTTTTAATCTTTTGGTCGAAGGTTCGAATCCTTCACGGCCCACCAGCTGCAACCACCCGCGCGCGAACCCTCTCCACGTCATACGGCTCGCGCGGTGAGCGGGAGATCGCGCAGGTCCTGGTGGATGATGCCCCACTCCGGATGGTTCGTTTCGTGCCGGGTGATATCTGTGAATCCGGCGTCCTCCAGCCAACGTACAAGATCGCGATACGCGTAGTACCGCAGTTCCAGCGTGGACCCATCCCCGCCGTGGAATCTGAGATCGGTGAAGCGCTGCTCGAGGCCTTCCCGGGTCGTGTTGATCAGAACGCGATTCGTGCCTTGCCCCTCGATCCGATAGTCGTGCAGCTCGGGGAAATGCTCGATGGTTTCGTCCTGGAATCCGTAAGGTACGGTCAGCGCAAGCAGTCCGCCCGGCTTCAGGAGCGAGCGGATGTTCTTCAGGGTGGTGGGGCAAGGGCCACTCACGTGTTCGAGGACGTCCGAGCTGATCGCAAAATCGAACTGGCCCAGGTACTCCCGGCCAGGGGCCCGAATGTCCAGGAAGGGCCGTTGGTGGAAATAGGTGTTCGTGTAGTCGAACTTGCGCTCCAGTGCTATCGCGTATGAGGTGGTATCGCTCATCCCGATGCCCTTGATGCCTTCATGCCTCGGGATGCGTTCCAACACGCGAATCTGCTGTGAGCCGTCCAGTTCCGGTTGCAGTGCGGCCATCAGCGAGCGCGAGCGCAGCGACGACTGGCAGACGTCGCAGCTGACGACCTCCCGGGCGGAAAAAAGCGCAGGGGCCGCCTGAAGACGAAAGCCGCAGATGTTGCACGCAGGTGCATCAGCGGTGGGGGGCTGGACCGGAATCACGTGGGAGCGAAGCGCAGACAGTGCCTTCAGCGCAAAACGACGTCTGGGTTGAAATGTGAAACGCACCATGCAATGGATTCCGTTCGGGAGCGGTGGTTGTGTTGAAGCCTTTATGTTGTCAATGGATATGTTCGCTGTCCAATGTGGGCGACGCCGCCCGACGGCGCGCCGGCACCCGCCCGTCGCGTAAAGCGTGACGGTCTTGGCAGCTTCGAACCATGCCCGGCGCTGGTGCGCGCCAGGTGTGTTCGTCTGGCTACAATCGCTTTATCCCGGTAGCTCCCGGGCGCTGACATGTGCGGCACAGTGAAGATTCTCCTTACAGGAAGTTCCGGTCGGGTAGGGCGTGCCATCTTTGGTGCCCTTGCCGCGCGCCACGAAGTGGTCGGGATCGACCGCAGCCCGTTCGCGACCACACGCCACGTGGCCGATTTCACCGACACCCGGGTGCTCGGGGCAGCCCTGCAGGGGGTCGATGCGGTGATCCATGCCGCGGCGCTGCACGCCCCGCACGTGGGTCTGTTCAGCGATGCGGAGTTCCAGCGCATCAACGTGGAGGGCACGCGTACTGTAATGCGGATGGCCCGCGAGGCCGGTGTCCGTCGGCTGGTGTTCACCAGCACCACCGCGTTGTACGGTCACGCCATCGCACCGGGGCAGTGCACCTGGGTGGACGAGCAGACGGTGCCGCAGCCGCGCACGATCTACCATCGATCGAAGCTGGCGGCCGAACACTGGCTTGAGGAAGCGGCCACGGAGGATCTGCAGGTCCGGGTGATCCGCATGTCCCGCTGTTTTCCAGAGCCGCCCGAACGCATGGTTCTGTACCGGTTGCACCGTGGCATCGATGTGCGCGACGTGGCCGATGCGCATGTGGCGGCACTGGGCAACGACGGAGCGCCGTTCCAGCGTTATGTGGTCAGCGGTTGGACGCCGTTCGAGCGTGAGGACTGCGAGGCGCTGGCGAGCCGGCCACGCGACGTGCTGGCACAGCGCTGCCCGCGTTGGCTGGAAGAGTACGACCGCCGCGGCTGGGTGCTGCCGGTGATTGATCGGATCCATGACGCGCGTGCCGCCGGCACCGGGCTGGGATGGCGCAGCCAACGGGGCCCGGAGGCGGTGCTGGAGCAGCTGGCGGAAGGAAGCATTGAAGTTCTGCCCGACACCGCCCGTGTCGCCGATTGCACCATTGAATGAGGATGTCCATGCGTCGTCTGTCGTCCTGTCTGCTGCTTGCCGCCAGCCTGCTGGTGGCTCCCCCCGTGCCGGCCGCCTCGCCTGCAG
>JAEWLO010000537.1 GCA_023457475.1 Pseudomonadota bacterium
GCCTTCGGGATTTCCACCGGAGCCGGCGGAGTCACCTTCGGCGGTTCGACCGGAGCCGGAGCCTCGGCCTTCGGCGTTTCCACCTGGGCCGGAGCGGTCGCCTTCGGGGCCTCGACCGGAGCCGCAGCCTCGGCCTTCGGCGCTTCTACCGGGGCCGCCGCGACCGGTGCCTTTACCGGTGTCGGCGATTCCACGAACGGGACCGGGTCGGTGTAGGACGGGGCCTTCTCGGCCGCCGGCTCGGTGTGACCGGCGGTCACCACCGGGCTGCTGACCACGGCGTGCGAGGCGACCGCAGCGACGGCGGCGGCCGGAGCAGCCGGTGCCGCCGGACGGGCTGCCGGAGCCGGTGCCGCGGCGGGTGCATTGCCGGCATCGTCGTCGAAGTCAAACTCCGGCTGCGGCTGGCCGTTACCGGTCGGGCGCGGCGCACCTGCGGGGGCGCTCTGGTCGGCGGCGGTGTCCTGCACGCCGTCCTGGTCATCGTCACCGTCGGCATCGTCCAGGCCCGCATCGTCCAGCTGACCTTCGGTACCCGCGGCCTGCTCGCCATTGCCACGACGGCGGCGGCGCCCACCGCGACGGCCGCGGCGACGACGCGACGCGCCTTCACCGGCAGCGTCGTCACCCTGGGCCGGGGCATCACCCTGCGCCACGGTATCGTCGATGACCGCGTTCTCCTCGGCGGTCGGCTTGGCGACCGGAGCGGTAGTCTGCACCGGTGCAGCGTCGGTCGCACCGAGGGTGGCGGTGGTCGCAGCGGCAATCACGGCGGCATCGGTTACCGGCGTACCGATGTTGGCAGGCTTCACCGGCTCGACCTGCGGCGTGCGCTGCGGCTTCTCCGCAGCCGGAGCGGCCGCGTCGTTCTGCTGCGGCTTGCCCTGGCCGTTCGGCTGCTGCTGCTTCTGCTTCAGCTTCGGCTGTTGCTGCTGTTCGTTACGCGGCTTGGCCGGCTGCTCGGCGCGCTGCTTGCCCTGGCCCTGCTGCGGACCCTGGCCGGCGTTGGCGTTGGCAGCCTGCTGCTCCTGGCGGCGGTCGTCGCGACGCTCGCCCTTGCCGCCACGTTCGCCACGCTCGTCGCGGCGGTCCTTGTTGCGACCCTGTCCCTGTGCCTGGCCGTTGCCACCGCGTTCGTCACGGCGACCATTACGGTCCTTGCCGTTGCGGTCCTTGTTGCGACCGTTGCGGTTGCCGTCCTGCGCCTGGCGGTTCTGCACCGGGGCCGCCGGGGCCGGAGCCGCAGGCTCGCCACCAAAGACACGCTTCAGCCAGCCGACCACGCCACCCGCGGCGACGGGGGCGACCACCGGAGCGGGGGCGACCGGGGCCGGAGCCGGCTCGGCTTCGGCCACTTCGCGCACCGGTGCCGGGGCACTGTGCTTGACGTTGGTCACGGCCGGGGCGACCGGGATGTTCAGCTGCGCCTTGGTCAGGGCATGCACCGGCAGCTTGCGCGGCGTACCGCGCTGGTAGCTCGGCTTGGTGCTTTCTTCACCCAGCTCGTTCTCACGCAGGCGGGTCACCTCGTAATGCGGGGTGTGCAGCTGCTCGTCGGCGACGATCACGATAGGCGCGTCATGGCGCTGCTCGATCTCGCGCAGGGCGCTGCGCTTTTCGTTGAGCAGGTAGTTGGCGATCTCGACCGGAGCCTGCACCAGGACCTGCCCGGTGTTCTCCTTCATGGCGTGCTCTTCCGCCACGCGGATGATCGACAGCGACAGCGATTCGACGCTGCGCATGCGGCCATGGCCGTCGCAGCGCGGGCAGATGATCTGGCTGGATTCGCCCAGGCTGGGGCGCAGACGCTGACGGCTCATCTCCATCAGGCCGAAGCGCGAGATGCGGCCCAGCTGGACGCGCGCACGGTCGTACTTGAGCGCGTTCTGCAGGCGGTTTTCCACTTCGCGCTGGTGCTTGTTCGACGACATGTCGATGAAGTCGATCACCACCAGGCCGCCGAGGTCGCGCAGGCGCAGCTGACGGGCCACTTCCTCGGCCGCTTCCAGGTTGGTCTGGAACGCGGTGTCCTCGATGTCGCTGCCCTTGGTGGCGCGCGAGGAGTTCACGTCGATGGCGGTCAGGGCTTCGGTCTGGTCGACCACGATCGAGCCGCCCGAGGGCAGGCGGACGTTGCGTTCGTACGCGCCTTCGATCTGCGATTCGATCTGGAAGCGGTTGAACAGCGGGATGTCGTCCTTGTAGTGCTTGAGCTTGCGCAGGGTCTGCGGCATGACCTGCTGCATGAATTCGCGCGCGGTTTCGTACAGCTCTTCAGTGTCGACCAGGATCTCGCCGACATCGGCGCGCAGGTAGTCGCGCAGGGCGCGGACGATCAGGCGCGATTCCTGGTAGATCAGGAACGGAGCCGGCTTGGTCAGCGCCGCTTCGGCGATGGCCTTCCAGACCTGCAGCAGGTAATCCAGGTCCCACTGCAGCTCTTCGGCGTCACGGCCGACACCCGCGGTACGGATGATCACGCCCATGTCGTCGGGGATGTTCAGCTTGTCCAGCGCGTCCTTCAGCGCGGCGCGGTCTTCGCCCTCGATGCGACGCGAGACGCCGCCGGCGGTCGGCGAGTTCGGCATCAGTACCATGTAACGGCCGGCCAGCGAGATGAACGTGGTCAGGGCCGCGCCCTTGTTGCCGCGCTCTTCCTTGTCCACCTGGACAACCACTTCCTGGCCTTCCCGCAGCAGTTCGCGGATGGTCGCCTTGTTGTGGTCGACGCCGGCCTGGAAGTAATCGCGGGAGATTTCCTTCAGCGGCAGGAAGCCGTGACGGTCGCCGCCGTATTCCACGAACGCCGCCTCGAGGGAGGGTTCCAGGCGGGTGATGCGGCCCTTGTTGATGTTCGACTTCTTCTGTTCCTTGGACGGCTGTTCGATGTCGATGTCGTACAGCGTCTGGCCATCCACGATGGCAACCCGCAGCTCTTCAGCCTGCGTGGCGTTGATCAGCATTCGCTTCATTGATGCGTTCCTCGCGCGCTGCTACCGCGCGGAACGCCATGGGGTTTCGCTTCTGGTCACGCTTGCACGCCCATCGCGCATGCGCGGGGAGGGCGGCTTGGGCTTCCAGCGCTTCAACACCACGGCAGGCCGCGGGAGCGCTACATTTTCTTGGTTTGGGTGTTGCGGGCCGGAGGCAGCTGTCAGCCAGGCTGGAGCGCCACAGGGTCATTTTTTCAGCGCAGACGCTTGTCAGGCGTCCGGCGATGGCCGGGACCACCGGTGAGCCGCTAACATGGCCGCCCCGGGGGCGGTGGCTGCGCACTGTGCCGGAATCGCGGGAAGCCGGGCTTCTGGCCCAGAGCAACTTCCAACGAAATCAATCCCTTATCTCGCACGCCGAGTGTAACAGAATAAAAGGCCAATGACCGATACCGAGCCGTCCCCGAAGCCCGCCGAAGGCAAGACCAGCGTGCGCATGATCACTGTTCCGGAGGACCGCGCGGGACAGCGGCTGGACAATTTCCTGCTGGGCCAGCTGAAGGGCGCCCCGCGCAGCCTGGTCTACAAGCTGGTCCGCAGCGGGCAGGTCCGTGTGAACGGCGGCCGCGCCAAGGCCGAGCGCAAGCTGGAGGCCGGCGACGAAGTGCGCGTGCCACCGGTTCGTCTCACCGAGGAGGGAGACAAAGCGGGTCCGCCCGAGTCGTTCATGAAGCGGCTGGAGGCGGCGATCGTGTTCGAGGACGACCGGCTGCTGGCGCTGAACAAACCGTCCGGCGTGGCCAGCCACGGGGGCAGCGGCATCAGCTTCGGCGCGATCGAGACCCTGCGCGCGCTACGGCCGGGCCGTACCCTGGAACTGGTGCATCGGCTGGACCGGGACACGTCGGGGCTGCTGATCGTAGCCAAGAAGCGCTCGGCGCTGAGCGAGCTGCAGGCGCTGCTGCGTGAAGACCACGGGGCGGGCATACGCAAGCGCTACCTCACCCTGCTGGTAGGCCGGATGCCGGACGGCACGATGACGGTGGATGCGCCGCTGCACGTAGGCCTGCGTCAGGGCGGCGAGCGCCATGTGCAGGTCAATCAGATCGGCAAGACCTCGATCAGCCACTTCAAGGTGCTGGAGCGCCGGGGTGGCCATTCCTACTGCGAGGTCCGCATCGAAACCGGCCGCACCCACCAGATCCGCGTGCACGCCCAGCACCTGGGCCACCCGGTTGCCGGTGACGACAAGTACGGCGATCCGGACGTCAACAAGCGCCTTCGTGAGCAGATCGGCCTCAAACGCCTCTTCCTGCACGCCGCCTCGCTCGAGTTCGCGCTGGACGACGGCAAGACCCCATACGTCCTGAACGCCCCCCTGGCCGACGAGCTTGCCGAGGCGTTGAACCGGCTCGGCTGAGGTTGCAGGGATTGCGTAGAGCCGGGCCTTGCCCGGCTGCTGTTGGTTCCGGGCGAACAGCCGGTGCGCAACGGTCTGCTGGTTTGGCGGGACGGTGCGGGTTTGCGGGGGACGCCGTGAACCCGTCCATGGGGGCTTGTCAAAAACATCCATGTTTTTGACACCCCCGCAAACCCGCCCCGACCCACCTTCGACAGGTGGTCGGTGGCCACCGGAAATGCCAAGTCAACGGCCGGCGATCCGGGTTTTGATCTTCCATGGCGACCGACCTACTTTCGGAGGGCCGGCGGGTGTGGGTTTG
>JAEWLO010000538.1 GCA_023457475.1 Pseudomonadota bacterium
GGATCGACCTCGGCGTCATCGTCGCGGCGGTTGCGCGGGCGTTCGCTGCCGCTGCCACGCGCATTGCTGCCGGCGGCGCTGCCGCCGCGCAGACTGCTGCGCTTGTCGGTGCTGGGCGGCACGCCCAGCGGAGCCGGCAGCAGGTTGCGGTAGTCCACCGGCGCGTCGAGCGGGAACGGCTTGAACTCGTAGATGTTGAAGCCCAGCTCGCGCAGATTGCGGCGTTTGTACTTGTAGGAAAGGGCGTAGACGATGGGGTTGTCGGTGGCGGCCAGGCTGTTGGTGGACACCACCACGCGCGGCGGCTCGTCACGTTTGCGAAGTTCGCGGAACAGGTTGCGCGCCGGCTTGGACAGTACGAGATAGGGCGTCTGCAGCAGTACTTCGCTCTGCGCGCTTGCGATCAACGCGTCCAGCTGCGGTTCCGTCACGTGCTGGCCGTTGGCCGGCTGGCTGGCCCGTTCCCGGCGATGTTTGCGCGGCAGATCGGCCACGTAGCGCACCGAAGCCACCGGCAACGCCGTGTCCACGAACGTGCGCTGCACGTAGTCCGCGTCGGCGGCCTCCTCGCTCACCTGGGCCACGCGCTCGGGATGCCGGTAGTCCAGCGGCGGCATCGCCGGCACGCCCTGCTGCAGCAGAGTCCGCCCGACATCGTTGAGGCGTTCGGCAGGTACGCTGCGCGGGGCCCGCCAGAACGCATCGAAGTTGGCCGCCATCGCCCGCACTTCCGGCCCGGCGACCAGAACGTCGCGATCGCGGAAGTTGTACTCGCTGTCCCAGTCGTAATAGTCGTCCTGGTAGTTGCGACCGCCGACCACGCCCAGCGCGTCGTCGATCACCAGCAGTTTGTTGTGCATGCGCTGGTTGAAGCGGCGGAAGCAGCACAGCACGCTGCCGGCATAGTCGAAGTAGTTGAGCCGGGCCTTGCCGAAGGTCGGGTTGTAGACCCGCAGCTGGAAGTTCACGTGGCTGCCGGCCAGCGCACCGAGGATCTGCAGGTCGGAGATGGCCGAGAGCTGGTCGATCAGCACCCGCACCTTGACGCCACGCCGGGCGGCGGCCTGCAGTTCGTCCAGCACGAGCCGGGCGCTGTCATCCTTGTCGAAGATGTAGGTCTGCAGGTCGATGCTGCGGGTGGCGCTGCGGATCAGGTTCAGGCGGGCCACCAGCGAGGTTTCGCCCTCGTCGAGGATGGTGGCGTAATGGCGCGGGGTCGCTTCGGTGGACTGGCTGAAGGCCTGGCCGCCCAGCGCGCGCAAGGGCGAGTCCTGTGCACAGCGGTCGGGTTGGGTGCAGTCCACCACCTGCGAGCGGGCCTGGGCGGCGATGCCGGCCGCACGCTCGCGCTCGGCGCTGGAGAGCGACGCACAGCCACTCCCCAGCAACAGGGTTGCCAGCAGCAGGACCCGCAACAGGGGGCTCACGGTTTGACCGCCTCGGTCAGGCGGGCGCGCAATACGAAGGTCACTCGATCACTCAGGGCAAGTTGCCAGCTGTCCATTCCATACCGGCCACGCTGCACGGTACCGCGGCTGACCACATCGCAATCATACCCGGCCCGCGGGCACGCCGCTGGTTCCACCTGCAGCACCTCGGGGTGGGAGACCCCGCGCAGGATCAGGCGTCCCTCGATGCCGCCCCCCCGGCTGACCAGCTCGGGCCAGTACGGCAGGGAGTCGAACTCGACCACCGGGTAGCGGTCGGCATCGAAGAATTCTTCTCCCCGCATCCACCCGGTGTAGCGGGACTTGCCGGGAATCTCCACGTAGCGGCTGAACATGCGCAGGTGGACCTGGTGGCGACCGTCAGGCAGCACATCCACGCGGCCTTCAAAGCGCGGGAACACCCCTTCGATCCGCTGGCCCAGCCGGGTGCGGATTTCGAAGCCGAAGTGGGAACGGGCCGTGTCCACGGCCAGCACCTGCTGGGGGGGCTGGGCCGACGCGGCGAGAGGATTGGGGGGGGCGGCCGGCACTGGCGGCTCGGCCAGTGCGGTGCCGGCCGCCAGCCCGAGCAGGCAGCCCCACCCGAAGCGAACGGCTTTCACGGCTCAAGGCCACCAGAATGCGGTCAGCTCCGCCACTCCGGGCTCGATGGCGGCATTGCGGTCGAACTGCAGCACCGCGATGCCGGCGGGTGCCATACCCCGGTATTCGCTGGTGATGCCCTCCGTCATCAGGGCGACCAGCTGCTCCAGCCCAGGGTTGTGGCCCACCACCAGCAGCCGGTCGATATCGCGCCGCTCGTCGATCAGGGTCACCAGCGCACCCGGGCTGGCCTCGTAGATGCCATCCAGCAGCCGCGTCTCCGCGTTGCCCGTGACCCCCAGCACCGCTTCGAGCGTTTCGCGGGTGCGCCGCGAAGGCGAGCAGAGAATGCAGTCCGGTACCAGCTTCTTGTCCTTCAGCCACTTGCCCGCGGCTTCGGCTTCAGCCAGACCTACCGGCGACAGGGGCCGGTCGAGGTCGGCCTGGCCGGGGGTTGCCGGTTCGGCATGGGCGTGGCGCAGCAATATCAGTTCTCGCATAAAGGTCCCTTCCGGATCAGTCCAGCTTCAGCCACTGCAGCAGTGGCTCCCAGTCACTCTGATGCTCGCGCACCTGCGCGGAGCGGTAATCGAACACGCTGCGGCCGAGGCCGGTCATCACCACATAGCCCTGGCTGTCGCGCAGCTGGGCGACCACCGGATAGGGCCAGTCGGCCAGCATCTGCACGGCCTGTTGTGAGGTCTGGGTCCAGGGCTTGGTGCGGTTGAGCACCAATCCGACCGGCAGCTTGCGGCTGTGCACGCGCGGCACCTTGGCCAGGCTGTTGAGGAAGCCGACGATGGCTTCGATGTCCAGCGCCGAAGGCAGCACCGGCACCACGACCGCATCGGCCACGTCGAGGAAGGGCTCCAGCTCATCGGCCCGGGCACCCGCCGGTGCGTCGATGATGAGGACGTCGGTGTCCTCGGGCACCTTCTTGAGCGGCTTCTTCCCGGTGGCATCGATCGGCAGCACGGCGCTGTCCAGCCCGGCCCGACGCTCCGCCCAGCGGGTGCCAGAGCCTTGGGGATCGGCGTCGGCCAATACGGTCCGTTTGCCGGCCAGGGCGGCCTGCGCCGCCAGGGTGGAGGCAACGGTGGATTTGCCCACCCCTCCCTTTGAACCGGCTACCAGGATCGTCTTCATGCCCGCCTCGCTTCCGATGGGAACCTGCTCCGAGCGTACACCGGCCACTGTGATGGAGATAGTCGCGCGGCTGAACCTCGTGCCGGATGCGACGCTTTGCTATCGTGCGCGATCCAAAGGAATGCAGGCCACATGAGCGAGCTACAGGACCTGAGCGCGTTGATCCGCGCCAACACGCCGCTGATCGTCATCGAAACCCAGGACGAGGGCCGGGTGGTCGAGCTGTTCCGGCAGACCCTGATGCATGTGTGGCGGGCCCTGCACCGCTGGTCGATCACCGAGGGCCTGCGCCGGATCGACATGGACAGCGAGGACGAACCGGTCGGCCCACCCGACGCCAGTTCGGCGCTGCAGATGATCCGCCAGGCCGACCAGCGCGGCATCTACCTGCTGCTCGACTTCCATCCCTACCTGGGCTACGCCAGCCACCAGCGTGCGCTGCGCGATCTGATCCAGCGCCGGAACTGCCAGGCGCATGTGCTGGTCCTGGTGGGTGCGAAGGTGGAGCTGCCCGCCGAGCTGGAAGCGTTGGCCACGCGCTTCAACCCGCGCCTGCCCGACCTCAACGCACTGCTGAAGATGCTGCGCGAGGAAGCCGCGACCTATGCCCGCGAGAACGGCGGAAAGCGGGTGGAGGTCGACAACGAGGCGGTGCAGCTGATCCTGCGCAACCTGCGTGGGCTGAGCATGCTCGATGCACGGCGGATCGCCCGCCAGCTGATCTTCGCCGACGGTGCGCTCAGCCAGGATGACCTGCCGCAGCTGGCGCGGCTCAAGTTCGAGCTGCTCAACCGGGCCGGCCACCTGCACTACGAATACGACCCGACCCGCTTTGCGGACGTGGCCGGAGCCAACCGGCTCAAACGCTGGATCAACCAGCGGCGCTCGATCTTCCTGGGTGGCACCACCGGCCCGGCCGGGCTCGACCCGCCGAAAGGCATGCTGCTGCTGGGGGTGCAGGGGTGTGGCAAGTCGATGTTGGCCAAGGCCACCGCAGCCGGCTTCGGCGTGCCTTTGTTGCGGCTGGATTTTGGCAGCCTGTACGACAAGTTCCACGGCGAAACCGAGAAGAATCTGCGCCAGGCGCTGGCCTCGGCCGAACAGCTGGCCCCGTGTGTGCTGTGGATCGATGAGATCGAGAAGGGCCTGGCCAGCGGGGGCGAGGACGGTGGCGTTTCACGTCGCGTGCTCGGCTTCCTGTTGACCTGGCTGGCCGAGCGCAAGGAGCCGGTGTTCATCGTGGCAACGGCCAACCAGGTGCATGAGCTGCCTGCCGAACTCCTGCGCAAGGGCCGCTTCGACGAGATCTTCTTCGTCGATCTGCCCGACGCCAATACCCGGGTGGAGCTGCTGCGCCTGCACCTGGGACGCCGCCAGCTCAATGCCGACGACTTCGCGCTGCCGGCACTGGCGGCGGCCAGCGACGGCTTCTCCGGCGCGGAGATCGAGCAGGCGGTGGTCGCCGGCCTGTACGCCGCCCATGCCGAGGAACGGGTGCTGGACACCGATCTGCTGATGCAGGAAATCCGCAACAGTCGTCCGCTGTCGGTGCTGATGGCCGAGCAGGTGACGGCGCTGCGCGAATGGGCGCGCGGACGTACGGTCAGCGCGGACGGCTGAGGTAGTGCCGGGCAGAGCCCGGCGCTACGCCAATCCGATCACGGCCAGGCGGGCGGGCTTGCCGCCCAGGCCTGCTGCACTTCGGCCAGGGTGGCGCGCTCGGCGTCGCGCCAGGCCGGCAACTGCTGCGCGAAACCCGCAGAGCTGCTCCACTGCTCCGGTTCGGTCCGCACGGCTGCGGCATACCAGTTCACCGCCTCCTCCTTGCGACCCAGCGTCCACAGCGCCAGCGCGAAGGTCTGCGGTATCCACGACGCATTACCACGCAGGCCGGCCTGGGCGACATGCCACTGCGCCAGCGCCCCCTCGGCGTCACCCTGGCGATAGAGGTCCCAACCGTGGTTCCAGCGCACCATGCGGCCAGGTGCCGAACCGGCCGCCGCGGTCTTTTCCGCATCGGCATACAGCTCGCGACCGAGTTCGGGACGGCCCTGCGCGTAAGCGATACCTGCCAGCTGGACGGTCGCTTCAAGCTGCTTGCGACCCCGCTCGCGCTGCCTCATCAACTGATCGACCACATCGCTGGCATCGGCCGGCACCACGTTCGGCACCGTCACGGCGACATCGTCATCGAAGTAGAACTCCTGCAGTGTCGGCAACGATTGCGCTGCCACCCCGAACACTGCCATCCCCGCTGCCAGCACGACGCCGGTCAGCATGTTTCTTGCGACTGCCATACAAACTCCCCCAGGTTGTCACACAACCTCCCACCCCCGATCCTAACCCCAGACCGCGCTGTGATGCGACCCCCGGGGGCCATAAAAAGGAGGTGAGTTGCGTCACTGTTACAATCCGCACCTCTCCGGTCGCCTCTGCGTGGCCGTGCCAGCCGCCATACGGGCCAGCCATGACCAGTACCGCCGAACTCACCTCGCCCTCCTCCGCCAACCAGCCCGGTCTGGGCAGGCTGGACGACAGCTACACGCTGGACCACAAGTACACCCGGACGGATGGGCGCATCTACCTGAGTGGCGTGCAGGCGCTGGTGCGGCTGCCGCTGATGCAGCAGCTGCGCGACCAGGCCGCCGGGCTGGACACGGCGGGCTTCATCAGCGGCTATCGCGGCAGCCCGCTCGGCGGCTTCGACCTGGAGCTGTGGCGCGCGCGCAAACACCTCGAAGCAGCCAACGTGAAGTTCACGCCTGGCCTGAACGAGGATCTGGGCGCGACCATGGTCTGGGGTACGCAGCAGACCAACCTGTTCCCGGGGGCCAGGGTCCAGGGCGTGTATGGCATGTGGTACGGCAAGGGGCCCGGCGTGGACCGCTGCGGCGACGTGTTCAAGCACGCCAATGCCGCCGGCACCTCGGTGCACGGTGGCGTGCTGGCGCTGGCCGCCGATGACCACGCCTGCCGCAGTTCCACCCTGCCCCATGGCAGCGAGGATGAGTTCGTCAGCGCGATGATGCCGGTGCTCAACCCGGCCGGGGTGCAGGACATCCTGGACATGGGCCTGCTGGGCTGGGCGATGAGCCGCTACACCGGGCGCTGGATCGGCTTCAAGACGATCGCCGAGACGGTGGAATCCTCGGCGTCGGTGCAGGTGGACCCGTTCGCGCGCCGGATCATGCTGCCCGAGGACTTCGAGATGCCGGCCGGCGGCCTCAACATCCGCTGGCCGGACCCGCCGCTCGACCAGGAGATGCGCCTGCACCGATACGCGGTGAAGGCCGCGCAGGCCTTCGCCCGCGCCAACGGCATCGACCGGGTGGTGATGGACTCGCCACGCGCGCGGCTGGGCATCGTCACCACCGGCAAGAGCTATCTGGACGTGCTGCAGGCGCTGGAGTACCTGGGGCTGGATGAGCGCGCCTGCGCCGACATCGGCATCCGCGTGTACAAGGTCGGCATGACCTGGCCACTGGAGCCGCAGGGCATCGCACGCTTTGCCCAGGGGCTGGAGGACATCGTGGTGGTGGAGGAGAAGCGCGCCTTCATCGAGCGCCAGATGAAGGAACAGTTCTTCAACTGGCCGGCCAGCTGGGGCCAGCGCCCGTCCATCGTCGGCAAGTACGACGAGTCCGGCGAGTGGATCCTCCCCTCCACCAACGAGCTCACCCCCGCCACCATCGCCGGGGTGATCGGCCGTCGCATCCAGAAGTTCTTCAACAACGATTCCATCGAGCAGCGCCTGCGCTGGATGGACGCCAAGGAAGCCGAGCTGGCCCTGCCGCGCGCCAGCTTCCCGCGCGTGCCGCACTACTGTTCCGGTTGCCCGCACAACACCTCGACCCGCGTGCCGGAAGGCTCGCGCGCACTGGGCGGGATCGGTTGCCATTACATGGTGACCTGGATGGACCGCAGCACCGACACCTTCACCCACATGGGCGGCGAAGGCGTGACCTGGGCCGGGCAGGCGGCATTCACCGACACCCCGCACGTGTTCCAGAACCTGGGCGACGGCACGTATTTCCACAGCGGCTCGCTGGCGATCCGCCAGGCGATCGCCGCCGGGGTCAACATCACCTACAAGATCCTCTACAACGATGCGGTGGCGATGACCGGCGGCCAGCCGGTGGACGGCACCCTCACCGTGCCGCAGATCGCCCACCAGATGCGCGCCGAGGGCGTGCAGACCATCGTGCTGGTGAGTGACGAGATCGGCAAATGGAACCGCCGCGAGCAGTTCCCGGAAGGGGTGGAGTTCTTCGACCGTGCCGAGCTGGACGCGGTGCAGAAGCAGCTGCGCGAGGTGAAGGGCACCAGCATCCTGATCTACGAGCAGACCTGCGCCACCGAGAAGCGCCGCCGGCGCAAGCGCGGCAAGCTCGTGGATCCGCCCAAGCGCGTGGTGGTCAACTCGCTGGTGTGCGAAGGCTGTGGCGACTGCGGCAAGAAGAGCTTCTGCGTCTCGGTGCTGCCCAAGGAAACCGAGTTCGGGCGCAAGCGCGACATCGACCAGTCCAACTGCAACAAGGATTACTCCTGCACCACCGGCTTCTGCCCGAGTTTCGTCACCGTGCACGGCGGCAAGCCGCGCAAGGGCGCGCGCAGCGACCGGACCGCGCTGCTGGAGAACCTGCCGGAGCCGGTGTTCCGCAGTGCGCTGGAGCAGCCCTGGAACATCCTCATCACCGGCGTCGGCGGCACCGGCGTGGTGACCATCGGCGCGCTGCTGGGCATGGCCGGGCACCTCGAAGGCAAGGGGGCCAGCGTGCTCGACCAGACCGGGCTGGCCCAGAAGGGCGGCGCGGTGACCACCCATATCCGCATCACCCGCACCCCCGAGGACATCCACGCCGTGCGCATCGCCGCCGGTGAGGCCGACCTGGTGCTGGGCTGCGACATGGTGGTGGTGAACGACTACTGGGCGCTGTCGAAGGTCCGCGCCGAGCGTTCGCAGGTGGTGCTCAACACCTATGAAGCGATGCCGGGCACGTTCACCACCCGCCCGGACATGCAGTTCCCGGCCGCCGACATCATCGCCGGCATCCGCGTGGCACTGGGCGGCCGCGACCCGCTGCTGCTGGACGCCACCCAGCTGGCCACCGCATTGCTGGGCGATGCGATCGCATCGAATCTCTTCATCCTGGGCTATGCGTGGCAGCAGGGGCTGGTGCCGATCTCGTTCGAGGCGCTGATGCGCGCGGTGGAGCTCAATGGCGCGGCCGTGCAGATGAACCAGCAGGCGTTCGCCTGGGGGCGTCTGGCCGCCGTGGACCCACAGGCAGTGCAGCAGGCCGCCGGCCTGGTCCGTAACGGCCACACCGATGCCGAGCGCACCCCCGGTCCGCTGCATGACCTGCCGCCAGGCGAGTGGGAAGGCAACGAGTGGGGAGCCAATGCCGCTCCGCGCGACACCGGCGACGAGCGCGAGCTGCGCGGCCTGCCGGGCCGTGCCTCGCAGGATGACGTGGCCTTCCTGCCGCTGGACGACGAGCGTCTGTCACGGTCGCTGGACGAGCTGATCGAACGCCGCGTGCGCTTCCTCACCGAGTACCAGGACGCTGCCTACGCCGCGCGCTACCGCGCCGTGGTGGACCGCGTGCGCAGCCGCGAATGGGAGCAGGCCGGCAGCACTGCGCTGACCGAGACCGTCGCGCGTTATTTCTTCAAGCTGATGGCCTACAAGGACGAGTACGAGGTGGCGCGGCTGTACACCAGCGGCGAGTTCAAGCGCCGCCTGGACCAGCAGTTCGAGGGCGACTTCGAGGTGCGCTTCCACCTGGCCCCGCCGCTGTTCGCGAAGAAGGACGAACAGGGCCGGCTGATCAAGCAGGAATTCGGGCCGTGGATGATGAAGGCGTTCGGCCTGCTGGCGAAACTCAGGTTCCTGCGCGGCGGCACGTTCGACGTGTTCGGTCGCACGGAGGAGCGCCGTGGCGAGCGGCAGCTGATCGCCGACTACGAGACCACCGTGGACGAGCTGCTGGCCGGGCTGGAGGATGACCGGGTAGCGCTGGCGGTGGAGATCGCCAGCATTCCCGAGCACATCCGCGGCTACGGGCACGTCAAAGAGGCGCACCTGCATGCCGCGAAGGCACGGGAGGCGGTCTTGCTGGCGCAGTGGCGGAACCCGAAGGCGCTGCACATCGTGCAGGTGGCCTGACATCACGCTGACACGCCCTGCGTGTCAGCGCGACCACACCCGCAGCCGGTTGTTGGCGGGCATCGCCACATCCTCGATCAACCGCAACCCCTGTGCGGCCGCCAGGGCATCCACGGCTTCGGCGTCCCGGATTCCCGAATCGGGATCACGCGCCTTCAGCCAACCGTCGAACTGCCGGTTGCTCTCGCTGGTGTAGTCGCCGCCGTAATTGAAAGGCCCATACACGCACAGCACGGCATCGTCCGCCATCACCGCCGGGAGCCCGGCAAAAAATGCCTCTACGTGGGCCCAGCTCATGATGTGCAGGGTGTTGGCACTGAACACCGCGTCGAAGTCCAGCGGTGCCTCCGGCAGCGGAGCCAGCCCGGGCACCGGCTCCAGCACCGCCTGCAACGGCCACGGCGGTGGCGCGTTGGGCAGCGACGCCTCGGCCAGCCGTTCGGCGATGCCGGGCAGGTAGTCCGGATGGTCGCTCGCCTGCCAGCGCAGGTGCGGCAGCGCCGCAGCGAAGTAGACCGCGTGCTGCCCGGTACCGCTGCCGATCTCCAGCACCCGGTTCCTGTTCTGCAGAACCCCCTGCAGCACCCCGAGAATGGGGTCACGATTGCGCTCGCAGGCCTCCGACCAGCTCTGTTGGGTCATATCCGATCCAAAAGTCGTATCAGCGCACATCCAACCATGACCGCAGTCACTTGTGCCACTGCCGGGTGCACCTGAAAGTCGGGGGCTAGTCCACCGTTGCCGGCTGTCCGCGGCAACCGACCCCGGGGAATGACACGCTGTGCAACGCCGTGAGTTTTTGACGCTGTCTGGCATGGGCCTGGCTGGCCTGATGCTGCCGCATGCCCGCCTGATCGCCGCC
>JAEWLO010000539.1 GCA_023457475.1 Pseudomonadota bacterium
AAGGCACCGCGGTGCCGCTGCCCGGCGAACGCGAGGCAGCTCCCAACCAGCCCGTCTGGGGGGCATGGCTGCTCAGCCCGGCCTCCTCCGACCAGCTGCCCGGCTTCTCCCGCTGACCCCCGTGCCAGGACCCTTCCTTTCATGTCCGCTTCCCTTCAGCTGCTGCACCCTGCCCCCGCCGCCATGAACCTGGTGCTCTACGCGCCCTCGCGCGAGCTGGCCGGGCTGCTGACCGAGCGTCTGCTGGCCGGTACACGCGTGCACTGGGCGGACAGCGCGGCCGGAAGCACCGCGCTCGACACCTACCGACGCACCCCGCAGTGCGTGGTACTGCTGGATTTCCGTCACGGTGCCGCTGCCGCCTCGTCCGAGCTTGCCCGCCAGCTCCAGCGTGCGCTTCCCGAGCTGACGCTGGTGGCAGTGGGTTCCACCGCCAGCGAGCAGGTCGACGGCATCGTCGCCGCCGTCCGCTGCGGGCTGCGCGACATTCTGGACCTGGACACGCCCGCCGCTGACATGGATGCCGTGCTGCGACGCGCGGCCGGCACCGGCTCCGCCTCCGGTGCGCCACGGGAAGTACCGCACAAAGCCCGCCTGGTGCTGGTGCTCGGCGTCCGTGCCGGCGTGGGCAGCAGCACCCTGGCCGCGCACCTCGGGGTACTGGCGCAGCAGCTCAGCCAACCGGCCGCCGCCGATGGCACCGATCCCGGCGCGCCGGCCACCGCCAACACCACCCTGCTGCTCGATCTGGGCCAACCGGCGGGTGACACCGCGCTGTATCTGAACCTGGACAGCCAGTTCCATTTCGACGACGCACTGCGCCATGCCGGACGCATCGATGCCACCCTGGTGCGGACGGCCATGACCCGACACAGTGGCGGCCTCACCCTGCTCGGTCAGCCGGCAGGCAGCGACGGGGGGCCGCTGCCCGACCCTGCCGTGCTGGTGCAGCGGCTGCGTGGTGTCTTCGAGACCGTGCTCTGCGATCTGGGGGGCGTGCCGGTCCGTCAGATTCCGCGTTCGCTGTTCAACAGTGCCGACGAGATATGGCTGGTCGCCGACCAGGCGATCGGCACGCTGGTCTCGCTGGACCAGGTGCTCAAGCAGCTCGAGGGACTGAGTGTGCGCGACCCACGCCTGCATCTTGTGATCAACCGCCACGAAGAAGACGGTGGCCTCAGCCCCGAACAGATCGCCGAGCGCTTCGCGCTGCCGCTGCTCGCCACCCTGCCGGACTGCCACCGTCTGCGCAGCAGCGCCAACCATGGCCACCTGCTGCTGCAGGATGCACCGCGCGACCCGTACCTGCGGGCGCTTACTCCGCTGCTCCTGCACCTGGACCAGGCCGCCGCCCGCGCGCTGCCGCGCAGCTGGCGGGAAAAACTCGCTCTAGCCCTGGGGGGGCTGCAATGGAAGACAAAGTGACCCCGTTCGCCAACCCGGCCGAGCGCGACGGATCCGACACGGCGGCACACGCGGCCATTCCGTTCGCGCAGTCCGACGAGTTCCAGAAGGTTCTGGTGGCCGCGCACGAGCATCTGCTCAACGCGATCGAGGACGAACGCATCGACATCGATGCGTGGGCTCCGGACACGGTGGCGCGTTATGTGCGCACGCAGACCACCGGATTCGTCCAGCAATGGCGTATTCCGGTCAACGAGGCGGAGATGGAAGTGGTCGCCGCCGCGCTGGTGAAGGAACTGACCGGCTTCGGGCCGCTCGACGACCTGCTGCACGACCCGGGCATCGAAGACATCCTGATCAACGGGTACAAGGATATCCATGTATCGCAGGGCGGCCGCCTGGTCCGCGCCACGCAGCGGTTCAGCGACGACAGCCACCTGCTGCGCATCCTCCGACGTATCCTCGCTCCGCTCGGCCGCCGACTGGACGAGTCCAATCCGATGGTCGATGCGCGCCTGCCCAACGGCGGTCGCCTCAATGCGATCATCTCGCCGCTCGCGGTGGACGGCCCGATGGTGTCCATCCGGAAGTTCCGCAAGGACCCGTTCACGCCCGATGAACTGCTGCGCATGGGCACGTTCGACGCGGCCATGCAGGCGCTGCTGCATGCGATGGTGCTGGGCCGCTGCAACATCCTCGTCTCCGGCGGAACCAGCTCGGGCAAGACCTCGCTGCTGAATGCACTGGCCAGCTACATCCCGGCCGAAGAGCGCGTCATCACGGTGGAGGACACCGCCGAACTGTCGCTCAACCACCCGCATGTGGTGCGCCTGGAAAGTCGGCTGGGCGGTGCCGACGGCCAGGGTGCCGTCAGCATCCGCGACCTGGTCCGCAACAGCCTGCGCATGCGCCCGGACCGCATCGTGGTGGGCGAAGTGCGCGGTGCCGAGGTGCTGGAGATGCTGCAGGCGATGAACACCGGCCACGACGGTTCCATGGCCACCATCCATGCCAACTCACCACGCGACTGCCTGTACCGCATCGAGATGCTGGCCGGCTTCGCCGGCTTCCAGGGCAGCGAGGACAGCCTGCGTCGCCAGATCGCCAGCGCGATCGATTTCATCGTGCAGATCTCGCGCCTGGGCAGCGGCCGGCGCGTGCTGGTGTCCATCACGGAGATCACCGGGGTCAGCGACAACATGATCAGCACGCAGGAAATGTTCCGTCACGAAGTCCGTTTCGACGCCGACGGCAAGGAGCACGACCGCTGGATCGGGCTCGGCTTCCAGCCGCATTCGCACAAGCTGGAGCCATTCCGCCGCTTGTTGCGCGAAGCATTCGAGGGAGGCTTCTGACCATGACCGCGGTGCTGCTGCTGTGCAGTGTGATGCTGGTGCTGGTCGCCGTGGCCATCGAGCTGTGGTGGGGCGCGGCGCGGCGCGAGCGTCAGCGCGCCTCTCTTCTGCATACGGAACAGCGCCTGGCGGCGGTACCGCCGGTGACCCAGCTGGCCGGCATGACGCCGCGCGCACCGGCAGAGGCCGCTGCGGCCGCACCGCCAGCAGGGCAGCCGTGGGACGCCCTGCTGGTGCGGGCTGGCCTGCGTCCGGGCTGGACCCTTCCCCTGGTGTGGCTGGGCGTCGGTCTGCTGCTGGCGGGACTGGCCGCCACGCGCATCGGTACCGGCTGGATGTGGCCGATCACGCTGCTCCTCCATGCGCTGGTGCTGGGCGTGTGGGTGTCGCGCCGGATCCTGGGCGTCAAGCGCAGGCTGCTGCGCCAGCTGCCGGACTTCCTCGACAACCTGGTCCGCCTCGCGGCGCTCGGCAACAGCCTGCAGATGGCGTTCCAGACCGCCAGCCAGCAGGTTCCGGCTCCGCTGCGGGGACTGCTCGATGACACGCTTTCCGGTGCCCGCAGCGGACTGGACCTGGACCGTGCGCTCATCCAGGCGGCGCGGCCCTACCGTCTCGACGTGCTGGACGTGCTGGCGGTCGTGCTCGGCGTGAGCATCCGCATCGGCGGGCGCTCCGACCAGATCCTGCAGCGCATGAGCGACTTCATGCGTGACCTGGAGCAGGCCCAGCAGGAACTGATGGCGACCACCGCCGAAACCCGCATGTCGGCGTGGGTACTGGGGCTGCTGCCGCCGCTGTGCGGGCTGTTGATGGCCATTGCCAGCCCCGACTTCTTCCAGCCCGTGCTGCATGCGCCGCTCGGCCACAAGCTGCTGGGCGCGGCCCTGCTGCTGGAGCTGGTGGGAGCTTTCCTGCTGTACCGGCTGGCGCGCTCGCTATGACCGCCAGCGCGCTGTTCACCCTCGCCCTGCTGCTGCTCGCCACCGGACTGGGACTGCTGGGCGCGACAGCGCTGCTGCGCCACGCACGCCAGCAGCAGCATGCGAACGCCCTGCACAGCGCCCTGCGCCCGCGCGACGCGGCCGATGTCACCGACAGGGCAGGTACTCCGAGCCGCGCCGCGGAAGGTGCGGCCCCGGTCACCGACGCACAGCCACGCGGCCTGGCATGGCTGGCCACACTCGGCGCGCGCTTCAGTGGTGGGCGGCTGCAGGCCGCCCTGCTGGCCCCTGAGGATCGCCTGCTGCTGGACCAGGCCGGTTGGAACACGCGCAGTGGCACGGCCATCTTTCTCGCATTGCGCCTGCTGCTGGCCGGGGTGTGCCTGCTGCTGGCGCTGCTTCTGTTCGACAGCCGCGGCCTGCAGCAGTTCGTAGTGATGCTGGCCGCGCTTGCCTTCGGCGTGCTGCTGCCCAAGTTCGCACTGCGTGCCTGGGCCGGTCGACTGCGTAAACGGGTCGCCGCCGAACTGCCGCTGCTCATCGACCTGCTGCGCCTTCTCCAGGGCGTGGGTTTCAGCATGGACCAGAGCCTGCAGACCCTCGGCGAGAAACTGCGCGGCGCGATCCCGGTGCTGGGCCGCGAGATCCAGCAGGCCAACGTCGCCTACATGCATGGCCGCACACGTGCCCAGTCGCTGCGCCGCCTTTCCGAATCGTTCGACGATGAGGATCTGCGCAGC
>JAEWLO010000540.1 GCA_023457475.1 Pseudomonadota bacterium
GTGTGGGTGTAGCGGCCGAAGCGCTCGACCGTCCATTCATACCCCTGCGGCACCATGCGCACGGCCTTGAACAGGATGACCACCGCCACGAAGGCGAGGATGAGCGAGAAGAACACAGTGGGAAACATCGAAAGCTCCTTTTTCTGATCGCGGTTACCGCTCCCAATGTACCGCGCCCGGCGACCTCATGCAGGGCGCGGCGCGAACATGATCACCGCCATGCCGGCCAGGCAAAGGCCCACGCCGAGCACATCCCATCGCCCCGGGCGAATGCCGTCGACCACCCACAGCCAGGCCAGCGCGGTGCCGATGTATACCCCGCCGTAGGCGGCATAGACCCGCCCACTGGCGGCAGGATGCAGGGTCAGCAGCCAGGCGAACAGCGCCAGGCTGAGCGCCGCCGGCAGCAGCAGCCAGACGCTGCCGTCCCGGCGCAGCCACAGCCACGGCAGGTAGCAGCCGACAATCTCGGCCACGGCGGTGAGGATGAACAGCAGCAGCGTTTTCACGCGGCCGGCTCGTCGGCTTTGGCCTGCTGCCAGAGCTGCTCCTGCGCGTCCAGGTCGAGCGCGGACAGCGCCTGCCCGCTTCGCGCCGCATGCGCCTCCATCGACCGGAAGCGCCGCTCGAACTTGTGATTGGCCTGGCGCAGCGCGGCCCCGACATCCACCCGCGCATGGCGGGCCAGATTGGCGACGACGAACAGCAGATCGCCCAGTTCTTCCTGCAGCCGGGCCTGGTTGTCCTGGACCGGGCCACGGCCGAACTCGACCGCCACCTCGTCCAGCTCCTCGCGCACCTTGTCCATCACGGGACCCGGACCGGGCCAGTCGAAGCCGACCTTGGCCGCACGCGACTGCAGCTTCACCGCACGCTGCCATTCCGGCAGCCCACGGGAAATGCCGGCCAGGGCCGAGGTGTCGGCATCGCCCTTTGCGGCGCGCTCGGCCTGCTTGATCGCGTCCCAGTTGACCATGACGTCTTCGGCCCCTTCCACGTCGACGCCACCAAACACATGCGGATGACGACGCTGCATCTTGTCGCTGATCGCGCGGGCTACGTCGGCAAAGCCGAACGCGCCCTGCTCGCTGGCCATCTGGGCATGGAAGACCACCTGCAACAGCAGATCACCGAGTTCATCGCACAGATCCACCAGGTCGCCACGGTCGATCGCGTCAGCCACCTCGTAGGCTTCCTCGATCGTGTACGGGGCGATGGTGGAAAAATCCTGCTCCAGGTCCCACGGGCAGCCGCGCTGCGGATCGCGCAGGCGCGCCATGATGCCCAGCAGGCGTTCCAGTTCAGCGGTGGGGGACATCGCGGCTCCGATAGAGGATGGTCCAGCAGTTGGAAGGAATCAGTCGGGCAACCAGCTGCGCCAGGGCAGGCGGGTGTCGCCGAGGGCGATGAAGTCGCCATTCAACAGTGTGTCGCGACGGTTGTAGCGGAACGGTTTCCCGGTGCTGGCCGACAACACGGCACCGCCCGCTGCGTGCAGCACGCACTGCCCCGCTGCGGTATCCCATTCGGCGGTCGGGCCCAGTCGGGGATACACATCGAGGGTTCCTTCCGCCAGGCGGCAGAACTTCAGCGAAGAGCCCTGCGCGACGACCTCGATCTCTCCCATGCGGGCGAGCAGCGCTTCGGTTTCCGGGCTGCGGTGGGAGCGGCTGGCGGCCACCCGCAAGGGCGGGACGGCCGGCGCGCGTGCTCGCAGCACGGAGTCGTGCATGCCGTCCCGACGATAGGCCAGTTCACCGCGCATGGCATGCCACACGACTCCCGTGGTTGGAGCCAGCACGACGCCGAACGCGGGGGCCCCCTGGTAGATCAGGGCGATGTTGACGCTGAATTCGTCGTTGCGTTTGACGAATTCCCGGGTGCCATCCAAGGGGTCCACGAGCCAGTATGCCCCCCAGTGCTGGCGGACATCCCACGGCACCAGCGCCGATTCCTCGGAGAGAATCGGCAGGTCCGGGGTGAGCTGGGCCAAGCCCTTTTCAATCACATCGTTCGCCGCGCGGTCGGCGGCGGTCACCGGGCTGCGGTCGGACTTGATCTCGATCTCGAACGCTGTCGCGTAGACCCCCATGATCGCCGCCGCGGCATCCTGGGCGATGGCGATGACGGTCTCGCGCAGGTCGGTGGTGAGCTTGATCATTCCCCGCGCCCCAGCCACTCACGGGCAATGAACAGCGCGGCCAGTGAACGGCCCTCGGAGAAGTCCTCGCGCAGCATCAACCGGTCCAGTTCCGCCAGTTTCCACGGCACCACCTCAAGTTCTTCAGGCTCGTCGCCCGGCAGGCGCTCGGGATACAGATCACGGGCCACCACCAGCCACGACTGATGACTCATGTAAGTGGGGGCGAGGGTCATCGAACGCAGCACGTCCAGGCGGCGCGCACCGTAGCCGGCTTCTTCCTTCAGTTCCCGGTCGGCGGCCTGCACCGGGCTTTCGCCGGCATCGATACGTCCCTTGACCAGGCCAAGCTCATAGCGGTGGACGCCAGCGGCGTATTCACGGACCAGCAGCACGGTGTCGGCATCCAGCATCGGCACCACCACCACGGCCCCATGCCCCCGGCTCACCAGGCGCTCGAAGCGACGGTGCTCGCCGTTGGAAAACTCCAGGTCAAGCTGTTGGCGCTGGAACGGACCGCTGTCATCGTCGGTGATCCGGTGGATCGTGGGTAGCGGCCGGCTCATGCGCGGTGCCCCAGGATCGCCCGGGGCGCGCAGGTCGATAGAATGCTGGAAGATGAAAGCGTATCCATGAGGTCGAAATGCTAGCAGACCCAGCCCCCTCCCCGCTGGCCCAGGCCTGGCGGCAACGCGACCTGGCCGTGCTGTGGCACCCGTGCACGCAGATGCGCGAACATCCCGACATGCTGCCGCTCGTACCGATCGCGCGCGGCGACGGCCCGTGGCTCATCGACCACGACGGCCATCGTTACCTGGACGCAGTAAGCAGCTGGTGGACCAATCTGTTCGGGCATGCCGAACCCCGTATC
>JAEWLO010000541.1 GCA_023457475.1 Pseudomonadota bacterium
GGTGTGAGCCGCATGGATGCGGCGACCAAGCCTACAGGGACGTACTTGCGGCGTCCCCCGCAAACCCGCACCGTCCCGCCAAAACAGATATACGTTGCGAAAAGGCATTTTGCGCAGAAACGAAAACGCCCGGGAATCCCGGGCGTTCTGCGTTCAACCACAGCAACCTGAAATTACTTGATCAGGCGCAGTGCGAACGGGTAGCGGTAGAGCTCGCCGTTGTTGGCCTTCACTGCGGCGATGATCGAGAAGACCAGGCTCAGCAGGCCGACGATCGGGGCCAGCAGGCCGCCGATGATGACGATCATCAGCACGAAGCAGATCAGCATCGCGATGGTGATGGTGATCTGGAAGTTCAGCGCTTCCTTTGCCTGGTCGGTGACGAAGGCCTTGGTCGGGTCGTCCTTGTTGATCAGCCAGATGATCAGTGCGCCGATGAACCAGGTGAAGATACCCAGCAGGTGCGCGGCCAGGGCCATGGTGCGCTGGTCGCTCGGGACCGGGCCATCGGTGACCGGCGGCGGCGGCGGGGCGGTGACGTTGTCGAATTCGCTCACGTGAAACTCCTTGTTCAGTGTATTGGGTGGTGCGTGGCAGGCTCCCCGCCTGCCTAGGCAGCCCCGATAGGATACGTCAATGAATACGTCAATCGTTACCGGCTACGGTCATCCGGCCGATCAGGATCGATCCGACGTGGACATGTGAGCGCGGGTCGATATCACGACCCACCGCCTCGATGCCCATGAACATGTCCTTGAGGTTGCCCGCGATGGTGATCCCGTCCACCGGATACTGGATCTCCCCGTTCTCCACCCGGAAGCCACCGGCTCCGCGCGAGTAGTCGCCGGTCACCCCGTTCACGCCCTGCCCCATGAGCTCGGTCACCAGCAGGCCGTTGCCCATCTGGCGGGCCAGACCGACCAGGTCCAGGTCCTCGCTCGGGCGCACCTTCAGGTTGTAGACGCCGCCGGCGTTGCCGGTGGTCTTCAGGCCCAGCTTGCGTGCCGAATAGGCTCCGAGCACATAACGCCGCAGGACACCACCGGCCACCAGTGCGGAATTGCGCGTGGCCACGCCGTCGCCGTCAAAGGCGCTGGAGCGCAGGCCA
Organism: Pseudomonadota bacterium; assembly: GCA_023457475.1. Lineage (GTDB taxonomy): Bacteria > Pseudomonadota > Gammaproteobacteria > Xanthomonadales > Xanthomonadaceae > Stenotrophomonas. The sequence goes on from JAEWLO010000541.1 coordinate 1,109, forward strand.
CGGCGCAGCAGCGGCTGCTCGTCGATGGCGAACCAGTCCGGGAAGATCTGCGTGTCCACGCTGTCCAGCAGGAAGCTGGCGCGGCGGTACAGCGCGCCGCCGGAGACCGCACCCAGCAGGCTGCCGATGAGCGAACGCGAGACTTCCGGCGCGTACAGCACCGGCATCTGCGCGGTGGCCATCGAACGCGGCTGCAGCCGGGCCACCGTGCGTTCGGCCGCGCGTCGGCCAATGGCCGCCGCGTCCTGCAGGTCTTCACGCGCCAGGGCGCTGCTGTACCAGCCGTCGCGCTGCATACCGTCGCCCTGCCCGGCGATCAGCGCACACCCGATGGAATGGTGGCTGCTGCGGTCGCGGCCGATGAACCCGTGCGAGTTGGCATAGACCGACAGGCTGGTGGCGGTGGAGGCCGAGGCCCCGTCGGAGTTGCTGATGCGGGAATCCGCGCCGCGGCCGGCCGCCTCGCAGGCCAGGGCCAGGTCCACGGCCTGGTCGGCCTGCAGCGCCCACGGGTGCCAGCCGTCCAGGTCGGGGAAGTCGCGCGCCATCAGCTCGGCATCGGCCAGGCCCGCGGCCGGGTCGTCCTCGGTGTGGCGGGCGATGGCACACGCCGGGGCCACGGTGGCCTCCAGGCTGGCCGGCTGCAGGTCGGCGGTGCTGGCGCTGCCCTTGCGCTGTCCGAAGTAGACGGTCACCGCAATGCCCCGGTCACGGGTGGATTCCACGGTTTCCACCTCGCCCAGGCGCACGTTCACGTCCAGGCCGCGCTCTTCGCTGCAGCTGACCTCGGCCTGCGTGGCTCCCAGGGCCCGGGCCCGCGCCAGCAGCTGCTGGGAAAGGTCGGCCAGGTGTTCCAGGCGCGGCAGGCTGTCGTCGGCGACAGGGGCTTCAGGGGAGATCACGTTCAATGCTTTATCCTGTGCGGGTGAGTGCCCGGCGCAACGCAGGGCACAGTATTGGATGTGGAAGAAGAACGATGCGCGGACGCGACGAAGAAACCGGTGAATTTCATGACAGCAGCCGCAAGCAGAAGCGCCGTGACGCGCTGGACGTGCTTGCGCTGGGCGAGAAGCTGGTCGGGCTGACCCCGGCCCAGCTGGCCCGCGTACCGGTGCCGGAAGACCTGCTCCCGCACATCGCCGAGTGCAAGCGCATCACCGCGCATATCGCGCACAAGCGCCAGCTGGCCTTCCTGGCCAAACACATGCGCCGCGAGGAAGAATCCACCCTGGACGCGATCCGCGACGCGCTGGACGCCAACAGCGAAACCTCGCGCCGGGAAGTGGCCATGCTGCACCGGGTGGAAGACTGGCGCGAACGCCTGCTCAACGACGGCGACAAGGCGCTGGGCGCGCTGCTGGAAGATTACCCGCAGGCCGACCGTCAGCAGCTGCGCACGCTGGTCCGCAATGCCCAGGCCGAGCGGGCGAAGAACAAGCCGCCGCGCGCCTTCCGGGAGATCTACCAGGTGCTGCGCGGCCTGATGCTGCCGGCCGCGCTCGGCCTCGACGCGGCCAACGCCGCGCCGGCCGATGACGAAGAAGACGACAGCGTCGAAGACTGAGCGCATGCCCGGGCTCAGGCCTGGGTGCCGCCTACGGTGATGCCGTCGATCAGCAGCGACGGCTGACCCACGCCCACCGGGACGCTCTGGCCGTCCTTGCCGCAGATGCCCACGCCCTCGTCCAAGGCGAGGTCGTTGCCGATCATGCGCACCTTCTGCATGGTTTCCGGGCCGTTGCCGATCAGGGTGGCGCCCTTCACCGGCGCGGTGACCTTGCCATCTTCGATCAGGTAGGCCTCGGTGGCCGAGAACACGTACTTGCCGCTGGTGATGTCGACCTGGCCACCACCGAAGTTCACCGCGTACAGGCCACGCTTCACGGAGCGGATCATCTCTTCCGGATCGTGCTGGCCGGCGCGCATGTAGGTGTTGGTCATGCGCGGCATGGTCATGTGCGCGAAGGACTCGCGGCGGCCGTTGCCGGTCGGGGCCACGCCCATCAGGCGGGCGTTGAGCGAATCCTGCATGTAACCCACCAGGATGCCGTCCTCGATCAGCGTGGTGCACTGGGTGGGATGGCCTTCGTCGTCGATGTTGAGCGAACCGCGGCGGCCGTCCAGGGTCCCGTCGTCGACGATGGTGACACCCGGCGCGGCGACGCGTTCGCCGACGCGGCCGGCGTACACGCTGGTGCCCTTGCGGTTGAAGTCGCCTTCCAGGCCATGTCCGACCGCCTCGTGCAGCAGCACACCGGGCCAGCCCGGGCCGAGCACCACGGTCATCACGCCGGCCGGGGCGGGAATTGCTTCCAGATTCACCAGCGCCTGGCGCAGCGCCTCGCGCGCGAACGCCTCCGGGCGACCGTCGGCGAACAGTTCTTCGTAGCTGTAGCGTCCGCCGCCCCCGGCGTAACCGGACTCACGGCGGCCGTGCTGCTCCACGATGACCTGCACGTTCAGCCGCACCAGCGGACGGATGTCGCCGGCCAGCACCCCGTCGCTGCGCGCGATGAGCACGGTGTCGACACCGCCGGACAGGCTCACCATCACCTGCTGGACGCGTGGGTCGGCGGCGCGCAGGTAACGGTCCAGACGCTTGAGCACCTCCACCTTGGCCTCGTTGCCGATGCCGTCGATGGGGTCCAGCGCGGGGTACAGCGCGCGCGCCGTGCCGCGCGACAGGGCCTTGGCAGGCTGCTCGCCACCGTCGCGGGAAATCGCGCGGGCCGACTGCGCGGCGGCCAGCAGGGCCTCGCCGTGGATGTCGTCGGAATAGGCGAAGCCGGTTTTTTCACCGGCAATGGCGCGCACGCCCACGCCCTGTTCGATGGAGTGCGCACCGTCCTTGACGATGCCGTCCTCCACGCTCCAGCTTTCACGGCGGGCGTGCTGGAAATACAGGTCGCCAAAATCGATGCCGGGGCCCAGCAGGGTCCCGAAGGTGCGCTCCAGGCCGCTGGCGTCCAGCCCGGCGGGCAACAGCAGGCGGTCCTGTGCGAGGGTCAATGCGTTATCGGTCATGGCTCTGATCTATGGGCGAAACGGGCGAATTCCATGGGCGGAACGGACAAGCGGTAGAGCGGGCCTCTGGCCCGCTGAACCCACATGTCAACGAGGTACAGGCG
>JAEWLO010000542.1 GCA_023457475.1 Pseudomonadota bacterium
ACCCCGGTGGCGAATCCCAACGCCAACTTCATCGGCGGGCGTCCGGCCCCGCACTTCCCCACCCTCTACACCGGCCGCAACGGGCTGGTGGCGCACGAATGCATCCTCGACCTGCGCCCGCTGGAGAAGCTCTCCGGCATCAGCGCCGAGGACGTGGCCAAGCGCCTGATCGATTTCGGCTTCCACGCGCCGACCCTGAGCTTCCCGGTGGCCGGCACGCTGATGGTGGAACCGACCGAAAGCGAATCGCTGCACGAACTGGACCGCTTCATCAACGCGATGATCCAGATCCGCGAGGAAATCGCCGCGATCGAGGACGGCCGCCTGGACCGCGAGGACAACCCGCTCAAGCACGCCCCGCACAGCGCCACCGCCGTTTCGGGCAGCGAGTGGGCCCACGCCTACCCGCGCGAACTGGCTGCCTTCCCGCTGGCCAGCCTGCGCCAGCAGAAGTACTGGCCGCCGGTGGCGCGCGTGGACAATGTGTACGGCGACAAGAATGTGATGTGTGCGTGCATACCGATTGATGCGTACAAGGAAGACGAGGGCGTGGAGGTGTAAGCCTTTGCTGCTTTGGTGTCACGAAGACGGCCCGCATAAGCGGGCCGTTTTTTGTTTGGGATGGCGTAGTGACACGCCCTGCGTGTCTCCCCTTCCATCCAGGACGAAGGACATCCGACGTACGGCGATGCAAGCGGAAGACGCACGCGCATAGGTGTGGCGATGCACACACCACCGGTAGGGTCGGTCGCAAGACGACCGCCGATAGCGGTGATCGATGCTTTAACGCATTGGCTCTTTCGAAGCCACCTACCGACCAACGCCAAACGCATGTTCGTTGCATCACATTGACGGTTCAGACCGTCAGAGCGAACTCATTCGTAACTTCTCAAGCCGTAGCCTGATCCACAGGCTTAAGGTGCTTCTGGAAGACAGCCTTCGTATCCTCAATGCCCCAACGAGCAACCCACTCCGCCGGGCTCACGCCATGAGGCTGAACCAGGTTCGCGTGCGCACCATGCTGCAGCAGCAGATCGCACATCCTCGGCATATGATGCTGCGCCGCCCATGCCAACGGGCGCGATTGCCCGTCATAGGAGTGAATGTTCGGATCACACCCGCCCTTCAGCAGCAGCCCCGCCATCTTCAATCGCCGTCTGACGACTGCATACTGTAGAGGCGTATCTCCCTGACCGTCACGCACATTGGTATCGGCACCACATGAAATCAGGTAATCGGCGACATCGAGATGGTTTCCATCTGAGGCTGCGCGGAGCGCCGTCTTGCCGTCTCCGTCATGCCCGTCCGCCTCGACCCCCCAGGAAACCAGGCTCTTCACTACTTCCAGATGCCCATGCGCTGCCGCATACCATATCGCGCTGGCCGATCCCGGCTGTACGCTTCGAAGAATTGCATCCCCGTAACGCCCATGCAGATCGCTCATTGCAGCGAGGTCGCCCGCAATAGCCGCCTTGCACCATGCTTTCGACTCTGGATGCGCACGAGATGCTGCGTACTGCTTCAACAGGTCCTGGATTCGAGGCGTACCCCGGTCGTACATTGCATTCAGTTCAGCAATCCGCGACGGGGTGCGTCCTTGGAAGTCATGAACCTTGAAAAGAATTCCGGGCTGTTTGAGAAGACTCTCGACGGCCCGGTTGAACCCACGGTCCACCGCCTTCGATAGAGCTGCTGATCCATCCCACGGACTCTTCCAGTTCAGATCAGGCGAGGCTTCCATGATCACCTCGAACGTCTTGAAGTCCTTATTCTCGATCGCTGCCATCAGTACGGATTCATGGCCTACTACAGTATTGACGTTGGCACCTGCCGAGAGAAGGGTTGCGACAGCCAGTTCGTCGCCCCAGCGCGCGCACCAGTGCAGGAAGGCTGAGGCACCCGGCAGTCCGTCCGAACTGGTCGCGTGCATTTGGTCACCCACGCGTTCAAGTAGAATTCTGGCTACCGGTACATTCCCCGTTTTGGCGGCGACCTGCAGGGCAGTTCTGCTTTGCGCATCCATGATGGCGCCATCCATACCCATGTCGAGCAGCACGTTGATCAGAGCGGGAAGGCCCTGTTCTGCGGCCTCGAACCACAGTGACGCCTTTGCTTCTGCACCAAGTCGGGATAGGTAATCGCCCACCTCCCTGCACACTGCACTGGATATCTGAACTGCCCGATCCAAACCATTGGCGTCAAGATTGAGCCCGACGATCTCCCGCATTTCAGGGGTCAAGCGCTCAAACAGCCCCAAGGCTGAGGTAGTCGTGACGGCGGCTTCTCCGCCAATACCCGGCCCGGCGAGAGGTGGCGAGAACCCGGGCCTATTACTCACGTTATCAAGAACGAGAGATTCGTCGCCCGCGTCGGCAGGACTCTGCGATGTGGCGCTTGCACCCCGCAGTTGCGTGGCAGTTGGTGTATTGACGGGTTGCAGGTGCATTGAATCGATGCTCCGATGCCCTACCGCTTCAGGCGGTCGGCATCTGTCTAGAGAAGGGATCTGAAATTCTTCACGCCCCGACTCGGGCCTGCCACCAGAATTCAATCATCCATTGCCACCTGCGGTGCCTGCATTTCCGACGGATTCTGCCGGCTCTTTGAAGCATTGCCATCCCCCGACAGACATCCCCGGCACAGATCATGCGTCACCGCGCCGATCGGCAAGGTCGGCAGTCGTTTGGGAACCGACCCTACCCGTCCTGTAGGCTGGTGCAACCGACGACGCACAGTCGGTAGAGTTGGTCGCAAGACGACTGCCGATAGCGGTGATCGGCCCTTTGACGCATTGCCGTCTCCGGAGCGACTTCTTCGGTAATGGCCATGCGTTACCGCGCCGATCGGCAGGGTGGGCAGTCGTTTGGGAACCGACCCAACCCGGGCCGTCGGCCTCCCCTGGTCCAGCCGACGAAGCACCGCCGGTAGAGTCGGTCACAAGACGACTGCCGATAGCGGTGATCGGCGCTTTGACGCATTGCCCTCTCCGGAACCACCTCTTCGGCAGAGGTCATGCGTCACCGTGCCGATCGGCAAGGTCGGCGGTCGTTTGGAAACCGCCCCTACCCACGGGTGCGCTGTTGCCGACGATGGCGGCCCGCAAAAGCGGTCCAATCAGTTTCACCGGGGATTGGGCCGACGGTCACTCGTCGCTGCGGTTGCGGCGCACCCGGCGGGCGATTTCGCTGGTGATGGCGATGAACGCGGTGAGGCCGGCCATGGACAGGAACTGGATGCGGGTTTCCGCTTCGCTCAGCAGCAGGCCGAAGATGACCACCAGCACGGCCAGACCCAGCTGGGTCAGGAACGGGTAACCGGCCATGCGGAACGGCAACCGCGTGCCCATCTGGTTCGCGCGCCGTCGCAGGATCAGCTGCGAGAGCAGCGACATGGTCCACACCAGCAAACAGGTGGAACCCACGATGTTCAGCAGCACCGGCAGCACCTTGTTCGGGAACAGCAGCTCCATCACGGTGGCGGCGAAGCCGAACAGCACGCTGGCCAGCACGGCGATGATCGGCACGTGGCGCGGGTCGGTCCAGCCCAGCACGGCCGGCGCTTCGCGGCGGCGGGCCAGCGAGTAGATCATGCGCGAGGCCCCGTACAGGTTGGCGTTGAGCGCCGAGAGCAGCGCGATCACCGCGATGAGGGTAATGGCGGTGGCCGCGCCCGGAATGTTGGCGACCTGCAGCACGGCGGCGAACGGCGACTTCAGCGCCTCGCTGTTCCACGGCACCACGGCGATGATGACGCTCAGCGAGCCGATGTAGAACACCAGGATGCGCCACGCCACGGTGCGGATGGCGCGGGCAATGCTGCGCTCAGGGTCTTCGGTTTCGGCCGCGGCCACGGCCACGATCTCGGTGCCACCGAAGGCGAACACCACCACCAGCAGCGCCGCGCCGATGCCGGCCAGCCCGTTCGGGGCGAAGCCGCCGTGCTGGGTGAAGTTGCTGAAGCCCGGCGAGGCCACATCCGGCAGCCAGCCCATCAGCAGGGCCACGCCGATCAGGATGAAGCCGATGATGGCGGCCACCTTGAGGATGGCGAACCAGAACTCGAACTCACCGAAGTTCTTCACCCCGAGCAGGTTGATCGCGGTAAAGAACAGCATGAACGCCAGCGCGGCCATCGGCACCGGGATGGCCGGCCAGACCGTGGCCAGCAGCCCGGCTGCGCCCACCGCCTCGGCAGCGATCACGATCACCTGCTGCACCCACCACAGCCAGCCTACGGTGGCCCCGGCGGTGGCCCCCATGGCGTCGGCGGCATAGACCGAGAACGCGCCGCTGGTCGGCTTGGCCGTGGCCATTTCGCCCAGTGCGTTCATGACGATGATCACCAGCGCGCCGGCGACCAGATAAGACAGCAGCACCGCCGGGCCGGCGGCGGCAACGCCCACGCCGGAGCCCAGGAACAGCCCAGCGCCGATGGCGCTGCCCAGGCCCATCATGATGAGCTGGCGGGGCTTGAGGGCGTGGCCCAGGCGGGGCTGGGACGGGGCGGAAGGCGTGGCCGGAGTCTGGGATGCGGGCATCGGATTCATGGGCGGGCAACAGGTGCGACACGATACCGTGTACCGGGTGTCGCAGGTATCCCGCTGTGGTCATGGGGGGGGGGCCGGCTGGGTGTTGGCCCCGCATGGTGTGTCCATGGGCG
>JAEWLO010000543.1 GCA_023457475.1 Pseudomonadota bacterium
TGCCGGTGCCGTCGATGATCATTTCCAGGCGTCGGCGCTGGTCGGCCAGCGCGTCCATCGCCTCGACGGCGTTCTGGCCAGGCGCGGCGGGCGTCATGCGCACGGCACCGCCCGGCCGCCATCGACCGCGCCGGCTCGTGCTGGACCCCACTGTCGTGCCTGCCGTTCCGTCATCTGGCCCTCCACCCATCCAGAGCGTAGCGCCATTCAACGCAAAAAGTGATCAAGCCGCCGTCAATGTCCGGCAGAACATGGCAGGGGCCGCGCGGAGGCGGCCCCTGCAGGACCCTGGCGGCGGCGGTCAACCGCCGCGCTTGGCGCGCGCGAAGGCGTCGGCCAGTGCGTTGTTGGCGGGCGGCGCAGCGGTGCCCGGACGCGGGCCATGGGCATTCGGACGCCCACCCGGGCGCGGCCCACCACCGTCACGGCGACCACCGCCGGCCGGGCGGGCATCGCGCTCGCCCGGTGCCTTCGCCGGTGCCGGGCTGTCGTCGAGGCGGCGGGTCAGCGCGATGCGCTTGCGCGCCACGTCCACTTCGAGCACCTTCACTTTGACGATATCGCCGGCCTTGACCACGTCGCGCGGGTCCTTGACGTAGGTATCCGACAGCGCCGAGATGTGGATCAGACCGTCCTGGTGCACGCCGATGTCGACAAAGGCACCAAACGCGGCGACGTTGCTGACCACGCCTTCCAGCACCATGCCGGGCTTGAGGTCCTTGATTTCCTCCACGCCCTCGGCGAAACGGGCTGCCTTGAACTCCGGACGCGGGTCTCGGCCGGGCTTCTCCAGTTCCTTGAGAATGTCGCGGACGGTCGGTACGCCGAACGTCTCGTCGGTGAACTGTTCCGCCTTCAGGCCGCGCAGGAAGCTGCCATCGCCGATCAGCGATTTGATCGGACGCGCGCTGGCGGCCACGATGCGCTCCACCACCGGGTAGGCCTCGGGGTGAACCGAAGAGGCATCCAGCGGCTGGTCGCCGTCGGCAATGCGCAGGAAGCCGGCGCACTGTTCAAAGGTCTTGTCGCCCAGGCGCGGCACCTTGAGCAGGTCCTTGCGACGTTTGAAGGGACCGTTTTCGTCACGGTGCCGCACGATGTTCTCGGCCACCGTCGAGGACAGGCCCGAGACGCGCGACAGCAGCGCAGCCGAGGCGGTGTTGACGAACACGCCCACGGCGTTCACGCAATCCTCCACGCGTGCGTCCAGCGCGCGCGCCAGGCGGTACTGGTCCACGTCGTGCTGGTACTGGCCCACGCCGATCGCCTTGGGTTCGATCTTCACCAGTTCGGCCAGGGGGTCCTGCAGACGACGGGCAATGGACACCGCGCCGCGGATCGAGACGTCCAGGTCCGGGAACTCCTTCGCGGCGAACTCCGACGCGGAGTACACCGATGCACCGGCTTCGCTGACCACGATTTTCTGCAGCTTGGCTTCGCCCAGTGCCTTGATGACGTCACCCGCCAGCTTGTCGGTTTCACGGCTGGCGGTGCCGTTGCCGATGGCGATCAGTTCCACGTTGTGCTTCATGCACAGCTGTTTGATCGTGTGCAGCGACTGGTCCCACTGGCGCCGTGGTTCGTGTGGGTAGATGGTGTCGGTCGCCACCAGCTTGCCGGTGGCGTCCACCACCGCGATCTTGCAGCCGGTGCGAATGCCCGGGTCCAGCCCGAGCACGGTTTTCGGGCCGGCCGGTGCCGCCAGCAGCAGGTCCTTGAGGTTGTCGCCGAATACCGCGATGGCCTCGGCTTCGGCCTTCTCGCGCGCCAGGTTGAACAGGACCAGCAGCAGGTGCATGTGCAGCTTGGCACGCCACGTCAGACGGCAGGCGTCCAGCAGCCAGCGGTCGGCCGGGCGGCCGGCGTCGCGGATGCCGGCGCTGTAGGCCACGCGTCCTTCGGCGTAGACATGGCCTGCCTCCGCGTCGCTGCCCGGGTCGAGTTCCAGCTGCAGGATTTCCTCGCGGCGCGCACGGAACAGCGCCAGCAGGCGGTGCGAGGGAATCTTCGCCAGCGATTCGGCATGTTCGAAATAGTCGCGGTACTTGGCCCCCTGCTCCTCCTTGCCGTCGGCCACGCGGGCACGGATCACGCCGTGATCGCCCAGCCAGCCGCGCAGTTCGCCCACCAGCGCGGCGTCTTCGCCCCAGCGCTCCATCAGGATGGCGCGTGCCCCTTCCAGCGCGGCCTTGGTGTCGGCAACACCCTTTTCGGCGTCGACGAAGCCGGCCGCGAACTGCTGCGGGTCCTGCCCGGGATCGGCCAGCAGGCCGTCGGCCAGCGGCTCCAGTCCCGCCTCGCGGGCGATCTGCGCGCGGGTGCGGCGCTTGGGCTTGTACGGCAGGTACAGGTCTTCCAGGCGCGACTTGGTGTCGGCCCCGAGGATCTCGCCGCGCAGTTCATCGGTCAGCTTGCCCTGCTCGTCGATGCTCGCCAGCACCGCCGCACGCCGTTCTTCCAGCTCGCGCAGGTAGGTCAGGCGGGTTTCGAGATTTCGCAGCTGGGTGTCGTCCAGTCCCCCGGTGACTTCCTTGCGGTAGCGGGCGATGAAGGGAACGCTGGCACCCTCGTCGAGCAGCGCGATGGCCGCGCGGGCCTGGGCAGCCTGGGCACCGATTTCATCGGCGATGGTCTGGGCGATCTGCTGGGCAAGCTTGATGTCTGACATTGCGTCCGGCCGGAGCCGCTGTGCGGAAAACCCCGATTGTGGCAATGCACGGCGGCGGGGGGAACCCGTTGACAGCCAGCACGGAACCTGCCGGCCGGTGCGATGCCTTCACTGCCGCTTCACCCGGGCGGGCGTTCATTACGCCCAACACCCCGCACGGCGCGTCGACGGGGACCCTTGCGGGTGACGACGCGGAAGCATGGGCAGGGTGGTCCACGGGTGCAGCACTGCAACCGGGTCTGCGCCCAGGCGTGGTCGCCGCGTGCCGCTTCGGGCGGTGTGCTTCGGACCGCATCGCTTTCCCCGTCAAGCGTGAGGCCTGCCATGAACGCCCCTGTGCATTCCTGCATGTTGTCCATGCGTGCCACGCCGCGGCCGCTTGCCGTGGTGATCTCTCTCCTGCTGACCCCCTGCGTGCCCTTGACCGTCGCAGCCGGTACGGTCGCGCCGGGGGAAAGCCACACCATCAATGCCGGTGACCCGGTCGAAGCATGGATCGTGAAAGAAGGCGGAACCTTGATCATGACGCCGGGTGCGCAGGCGGCGGGCATCTCCGCCACGTCGACCGTCTCGCTGACATTGTCCGGTGCCCGCGTCGACACCGCCGGCGCGAATGGCGCAGCCGTGGCCGGTCAAGGCGTCGTTCGAATCGACGGAGGCAGCGCCTTGACGGGAAGCACCGGCGTGTTGGCGAGCAGTCGTCCTGGCGAGGCAAACCGGCTGGAGTTCCTCGATTCCAGCATCAGGCGCGGCAGCGTGGCGGGAATGGCATTGGGAAATGCGGACGCGGTGCTGCGCAACGCCGACATCCAGGTCGACGGGGAAGGCTTTGTCCTGATTGGGCGGACCGAGGTCGATATCGATCATTCCACGATTCACGCCGGGAGAGCCGCGTTCCTCGGGGTGGTCGGCACTGCAGGGTCCACCGAGTACCGGGTGACCATCCGGAACGGCTCGGACATCGTCGGGGGAACGAATGGCTCCGGGACACCGATCCTGTTCGAATCGCGGCAGGTGGATGGTCTCACCCGCCTTGAAGTGCACAACAGCCGCACCGTGGGTGACCTGGTCAACAATGGCGGTGCCGCCGTGCGGATCCAGATGACCAATGGCAGCACATGGGTGGGCAACGCCATCGATGCAATGGTGTTGATGGACGATTCGAACTGGACCTTGACCGGCGATTCCAGAGCGGCCGGGCTCGGTTTGAGCAACTCAACCGTGACCCTGGGTGATGGCCTCAGGTTCAATACGCTGACCGTGACCGACAACATGATCGGGACCGGGACCGCGGCGCTGGTATTCCACACCGCGCTGGGTGGCGACGCCTCGCCCACCGACCGGGTGGTGGTCAATGGCACGGTCAACCGGCAGACCGCCATCGTCGTGAACAATGCGGGAGGTACCGGCGCGGATACGATCGAGGGCATCCGGCTGATCCAGGTCGACAGCCCGTCCACGGGTGGATTCGTCCTCTCTGGCCGCGTCGTCGCGGGCCTGCACGAGTACTTTCTGCACCAGGGCGGCACCAGTACGCCGGATGACGGGCACTGGTACCTGCGCTCCACCGCCACCACGCCGACCGACCCCTGCGAGATCAACCCCTCGCTGCCGGAATGCCTACCCGTCGATCCCGACCCAGATCCCGATCCCGATCCGGATCCCGAACCGGAGCCCGAGCCGGAACCGGTGCCGGTGCTCCGCCCCGAACCCGGGGCGTACCTGGCCAACCAGAGCGCGGCCGCGCAGATGTTCACGCTGCGGCTGCATGATCGGATCGGCGACGACGGCCGCGCTGGCTGGGCCCGGGTGGGCACCCAGCAGCTGCGCTACGGGGTGATCGGCCGTCAGTTGCAGGTGGATGGCGACACCCACGTGCTGCAGGCCGGTGCCGACCTGCTGCGTCTGGGTGCCGAGGGCAATCTGCGCATCGGACTGATGGCCGGCAGCGGACGCAGCGACAACCGGGTGCGTTCTCGACTGGACGGCTACCAGGCGACCGGCCGGGTGCGCGGCAGCGCCGCCGGCATCTACGCCACCTGGCAGCAGACACCCGGCGACCGGAGGGGAGCCTATGTGGACGGATGGGCCCAGTACGCCCGCTTCCGCAACCGTGTGCAGGGCGATGGTCTGCCGCAGGAACGGTACGACACCCATCAGACCGAACTGTCGATGGAGGCCGGTTATGCGATCGGCCTCAGGTCATGGCGGCAGACGGCCCTGGTGCTGGAGCCACAGGTGCAGTTGACCTGGAGCGACCCCAGCCAGCGCGCGCACCAGGAGGCCAACGGTACCCAGGTCCTGCGCGCCGACCGTGGCGAACTGGGCAGCCGCGTGGGCGTGCGGTTGTCGGGGCGGTCGCTGGCGGATGCGGGCAACCGGGTAGAGCCGTTCGCGGAACTTCACTGGCTGCAGGGCGCTCACGCCAATGCGCTGGATTTCAACGGTGAACGATTGGAAGGCGCGTTGCCCAGGAACCGCTACGAGATCAGGACGGGGGCACAGATCCGCTACGCCGGTCGCTGGTCCGCATGGGGCGACCTCGGGGTCCAGCGGGGCGAGGCAGGCTTCCGCGAGGTCACCGCCCAGCTGGGACTGCGGGCCCGCTGGTAGCCACCGACGCCAGGCGGAAGCGGTACCCGTCTGTTGCGGGTACCGCTATCGGTAATGCCGCACGGCTCGTTGCTGCACCAGCTCGTCGCCCATGCCCTCGAGCGCCATCACCCGCACCCGGCCAATGCCGTGCAGTTCCATGAATCGCTCGGTATAGATTTCCGGACCGTCGAGCGTGTCCGCACGGGACCTGGTGAAGCCCAGGGGCACCACGCCCTTGTCGCCATCCTTGCTACCACCGACATAAAGAACAATTGCCATGTGATGTGTTTCTCCAATACGTCTACAACAGGGTGCAGCTTACGCCACCGAACCTGAAGATTCGGGGTGCAGGCTAATGACGATTGTTTGCATGCAGATGACGTCGCGTTGGCGACGTTTTCCTGACGCATCATTTAACGCGGCGATAACATCGTCGGCCACCAGCCGCGGCCCGTCAGGGCATAGACATCCGCGGCCCGCTCGAACGGGTTGCGGGCGCTCACCCCGCCGCACGCCAGATAGACCGGCAGATAGAACGGGCCGAGCACCAGGTACTGGTAGACATGCGCGCGTTCATGGGCGCGCAGTCCAATCACCGGTTCGCAGCACCAGCCCGCCTGGTGCGCGTACGTATGGCACGGCACTTCCAGCGTGGGCCCGGTGTGCAGGATGACATTGCCGAGGGTGATGGCTCCGCCCGGGCCCCAGGGAAAGTCACGGAACACCAGTGCGCGGTCGGGGCCGCTCCAGTACGGACGCGCGCCTGCGGACATCCCCAGCAGCCCTCCAAGCAGGCCCAGCGCGGAATTGGGCAGCGTCCACAGCGCACCCAGGCCCTGCAACACCCACAACGCGGGCGTAGGCAGGCTCAGTCGGCTTCGTTGGGGATGAGCAGCCATAGCACCAGGTAGACCAGCATGCCCGGGAACGCCGCCGAAGCCATCGACACGACGAAGAACAACGCCCGCAGCACGTAGGAATTCCAGCCGAAACGATGCGCGATGCCGCCCATCACACCGGCGATCATGCGGTCGTTGATCGAGCGCGACAGCGTGCGTGGTGGGGTGTGGGTGCTCATGGCGGCGTCCTCCAGCGATTGAGCGCGAATGTAGCGCGAAGCGTGTGTACGGCGTGCGTAGTCAGGAAGACCGGGTTGCCAGCCAGTCGGTCAGGGTGGCCGGAACTTCGCGCTGTGCGCGGCCGGACACATAGATGCCGATATGACCGCCCCGGAAGCTGCTCTCGGTGTAGTCCGGGCTGCCGATGCGCGTGCGCAGCGCCCGCGAAGCGTCCGGGGGCACCAGGTGATCCTGTTCGGCATACAGGTTCAGCACCGGCAGCGTGACCTCGGCCAGGTCCACGTGCTCGGTGCCGATGTGCACGCCCGCGTGCATCAGCCCGTTGCCCTGGTAGAACTGCTTGATGAAGTCGCGGAAGGCCTCGCCAGCCAGGTCGGGCGAGTCGAAGATCCATTTTTCCATGCGCAGGAAATCTTCCAGCGCCGCCTTGTCGTCGAGGATGTCGAGCAGACCGACGTACTTCTGCACGTTCAGGCGGAAAGGCTTGAGCATCAGGTAACTGGCATTCATCAGATCCGCCGGGATGTTGCCCAGCGTGTCCACCAGCAGGTCGACATCCACCTGCCTCGCCCAGTGCGAGAGCATGTTGTCCGGGGTGTGGAAATCCACCGGGGTGACCATGGTGATCAGGTTCGCCAGCTTGTGCTGACGCAGGGCGGCGTAGCAGAGCGCGAACACCCCGCCCTGGCAGATACCCAGCAGGTTGACCGGCTCACCTTTGTTTGCCGCGACCAGGTGGTCCACCGCGCCATCCAGGAAGCGCAGCAGGTAGTCCTCGAGGGTCTGGTAGCGCTCGGAACGGTCCGGGTAACCCCAGTCGAGGACATAGATGTCGTGCCCGAGCGCCAACAGGCGCTGCACCAGGGAGCGGTCCGCCTGCAGGTCGACCATGTAGGGCCGGTTCACCAGCGCGTAGACGATCAGCAGGGGGGTCCGCCGCACCGGAGCTTCCTCGCCGACAAAGCGGTACAGGCGGACCTTGCCGTCGCGCCAGACTTCTTCGCGGGTGGTCGCGCCGTAATCCACGTCGTCGACCGACGGCAGCAGTTTCAGGCCGTCCATCAGCTTGCGCTGCATGGAAAGGGTTTCCTGCAGGAGGTCTTCGGCATTGAAACCGAGGGGGCCCTTCATGGGGTGCCCTTCTTTCGAGAGGATCTGGCGCTGCGGCGCGGCGACGCAGGGCGTGGCTCGACGGTTTCCGTGGATCCGGGTTTGGCCTTGCGCTTCGCAGGCGGCGGCACCGGCGTCGCCATGCGCCGGACCAGCCGCTCCAGCTCGGTGATGCGACGGTGGGCCGCATCCATCTCGGTGCGGGTCGGCAGTCCCAAGGCCTCGCAGAGCCGCTCGACCTCCTGCTGGGCGGCTCCGCGCAGGCGCATCTGCGCGTTGCCGAGCGCGGCGTAGATCTGCTGGAACGCATCTGACAGCGCCACCTTGGCGTAGGCCTCCTCGGCCACCTCGATCCACAGGTCGAACATCGCCCGCGCACTGGTGAGCTGGTTGCCCGGCTGTTCGTGCTCGGCCAGGCGCTTCTCGAACAAGGCGAACGCATCGTCGAGCGCCTGCCGGATCTGGTCCACGTAGGCCTTCGCGTGGCCCTGGTACTCCTGCTGTGCCCGCATCAGGGCCTGCCACCGTGCGTGGTGTTCACGCCCGGGCCCGAACGCCGGGCTCTGCAGCCATGGCTCGAGGTCCTGCTGCAGCCGCTCAAGCAGCGCCAGCAGGTCCGGTCCGCCCGCCTGGGTATGCCCGCGCGCGCCCTGCAGCATCCACTTGAGCATGCCCTCGCCCTGCCCTTCGACCGCCTCGCGCCAGGCCTGCGCGATGTCGGCACTGCTGGCGTCCTGCCCGGCGAACCGGGCAGCGACTGCCTGCATGGTGCCGTACCAGCCACCGGCCTGTTCGCGGAAGCGGTGCACGGCCTCTTCGGCCTGATGGTGGCCGGGCATGGCACCGGGGCTGGACATCAGCTGTGCCCACCCTTCTATGGTCTGCTGCCAGCTGCCGGGCCCGGCCGCGCCCTCGCCGCCCGGTACGGCAGCGTGCCGCAGCGCATCGCCCCAGGCACTGAAGTACTGTCGTGCCAGCGCTTCGAAATCGCCGGCATCATGCCCGCTGCCCGCGCTGCTCATGCGAAATGTCCTGCGGAGGCGGAGGCTGGCGCGATCATGGAGCGCGGGCTCATGGCTTGGGAATGCGCAGGGTCTTGCTGATCATCAGCGAGCCCGAGAGGGCGAACAGCAGTACCAGCGGGTGCAGCTGCCAAGGGCCCAGCTGCCACCGGCCAAGCCACAGGTCCGGGCCGATCGCCCCCATGCCGGCGGCGACCGCAAGCACCACCACCAGCGCCAGGCTGGTCGGAATGGGCGTGCCCTCGAAATACGGCACCTTGTCGCCCGCTCCCGCCAGCGCCTCGGCAGTGACGTTGTAGCGGGCCAGGCGGCTCACCCCGCAGCAGACGAAATAGCTCAGCACCAACCAGTCCCAGCCCCCCTGCATGCCGCAGGCGTAGGCCAGCGCAGCCGGTGCCACGCCGAAGGAAATCACGTCCGACAACGAGTCCAGCTCGCGGCCCAGGGTGGAACTGGACTTGCGCCAGCGTGCGATGCGTCCGTCGAGCGCATCGAAAATGAAGGCCAGCGGGATCAAGGCCATGCCGAACAGCAGATAGCTGCGCTCGCCATCCTGCAGATAGCGCAGCGCCGCGAACACCGCCCCCATGCCGCAGAACGCATTGGCAAGCGTGAACCAGTCGGCCAGATGGAACTCGCGCAGCATCGAGAAGTGACGTTTCATGGAAGCTCTGGGGACGGCAGTCCGGAAAGAGTACCGCGAGCAGCCCAGACCGTGACACCTTTCTCCGTATGGTGCCTTCGCATGAAGCTCACGCGAAGGCGACGTGCGGCGAATTTTTCGCCACCCATCTTGACAGCGAAGGGGGCTGGGGGCCGACGGGGCTTATCCACAAAGTTGCGCACACTTCATCCACACCCCCTGTGGGTAAGTAGAGCCGGGCTTGCCCGGCTACCGTAGAGCCGGGCTTGCCCGGCTACCAAACTCTGCCCGGCTGCGCCGCAGATCAGCCGGGCAGAGCCCGGCTACCAAACTCTGCCCGGCTTCACCGCAAATCAGCCGGGCAGAGCCCGGCTCTACAGCCGCGTAAAACTCCAGGACTGCATCCGGCCATCCCGGTACGGCATCACCCCGTGGAACGGGCGCGGGTCGGCGTCGAATACCAGTGGCAGGAACTGTCGGTCGCCCTCCCACATCGGCAGGGTGTCCAGCTTGTCCACGGCCACCCATTCAAGGGTGCCTTCCGGGTTCTCGGTCAGCGGGGTGCCGGTGTAGTCGTCGATGACGAACACGAATCCGAACCAGTCCTCTCCCTGCCTGCCGAACCCCGGCCAGCTGATCGTGCCGCGCAGGTGCATGGTGCCGCAGGCGATACCGGCCTCTTCCATGATTTCGCGGCGCATGCCCGCCGCCACGTCCTCATCACGCTCGACCTTGCCGCCCAGGCCGTTGTACTTGCCGAGGTGGTGATCACCCGGCCGGGCATTGCGGTGGATCATCAGGACCTGTGTGCCGTCCGGTGAGAGCACATAACCCAGGGTGGCTACGATGGGGGTGTAAGGCATGTCGCACGGGCTCGAGGAACACAATCCCCGATTATGCGTGATCGGCAGGGTCTCAGCCGGCCAGGCTCGCGCTGCGGGGTTCGGCCGCGGCCGCCAGGACCTCGCCGTCACGCCGCAGGGTGGCCACGCCATGGCCGCGTTCGGCCAGGTATTCCAGCCACTTGCCCAGGAAGGTGTTCATGCGCATGCGGTGACTGATCAGCTCGGCCGGCGGCGGGTACATGCCCACCACATCCTGCCAGCGGCGGCCCACGTAGCAGTGGGTGGTCTCGGCCTGGCGGGCGTCACGGTACAGGCGCACGTAGGCCGACGGGTCCGGCTGGCCGGTGACCGGGTCGGCGAAGTCGTAGGTCAACCGCAGCTCCACGGTGTAGCGGTGGCACTCGATGACGTCCAGGCGCACGTCCAGGCCATCGCCCACCGAGGACACATAGCTGCCTGCGACCAGCTCGGACGGGGCGAACAGCCGCACCAGGTGCCGGTAGTTTTCCGCGTACAGACCCATCAGCCAGCTCAGGCGACTGAGCCGGGGAATGCGTTCGATGCGGGGCGATGCCTGGGCCATGGTTCGATCCTACACGTTGGTCATCCAAACGTGGGGGTTCCATGCGGCCGGACAAGGCCGGAGCCTGAACGGCCCCCCGTCAATAATGCTCGCGCTGCAATCCCAACGTGGCCAGCACCTTGCTCGAAATCTCCTCGATCGAGGTATGCGTGGTGCTCAATGTGGGAATGCGCTCCATCCGGAACATGGTTTCGGCGGCCGCCACTTCCTTCCGGCAGGTATCCAGATTGGCGTAGCGCGAGTTCGGCCGGCGCTCCTGGCGGATCTGCTGCAGGCGGTCCGGGTCGATGGTCAGGCCGAACAGCTTGTTCCGGTAGGGCCGCAGCCGGGGTGGCAGGCGGTCGCTCTCCAGGTCCTCGTCGGTGAGCGGGTAATTGGCCGCGCGCACCCCGAAATGCAGGGCCAGGTAGATGCAGGTCGGGGTTTTACCGGCGCGCGAGACCGCCACCAGGATCACGTCGGCATCGTCGTAGTTGATGGCGATGCCGTCGTCGTGGCTCAGCGCGAAGTTCATCGCGTTGATGCGGCGGTGATAGGTCTCAAAGTCCACCATGCCGTGGGCCTGGCCGACCCGGGAATGGCGGTTCACGGCCAGCTCACGCTCCAGCGGCTCGATGAAGGGGGCGAATACGTCGAGCATCAGCCCCCCGCTTTCGGCCAGGATCATGCTCAGGCTGCTGTCCACGCAGGAACTGACCACGATCGGCCGGACCTGGTAGCGCTCACCCGCCGCACGGATCCGTTCGCAGGCCTCCCGCGCTTTTTCGGGGTCGTCGACGAACGACATACGGTCGGTAATGAAGCTGAATCCGGAGAACTGGGTCAGCAGGCTATGCCCAATGGTTTCAGCGGTGATACCGGTTCCATCGGATACGTAGAAGACCGGGCGGATCATCGTCATGTGCCTGTGAACCCCTCTGAAGCCTAAAAAGGCCGTCGATACAAGCTTGTGCCGACGGCGGTCTGCCCGGCATCATATCGGCTTC
Organism: Pseudomonadota bacterium; assembly: GCA_023457475.1. Taxonomy (GTDB): domain Bacteria; phylum Pseudomonadota; class Gammaproteobacteria; order Xanthomonadales; family Xanthomonadaceae; genus Stenotrophomonas. The sequence goes on from JAEWLO010000543.1 coordinate 11,532, forward strand.
TTCCTACGGACGTGGCCATACAGCCCGCCTCGGGCGATGGCCAAACGGAGCATCGCGCTTGAACGAGAACATCCTGTGGTTGCACGAACTGCGCCTGGCCGACCTGGCTCGCGTGGGCGGCAAGAATTCGTCGCTTGGCGAAATGATCGGCAATCTCGCCGGTCTGGGGGTTTCGGTCCCCGGCGGTTACGCAACCACCGCTGAAGCCTTCAAGGACTTCATCGCACACAACGATCTTTCCAAGCGCATTTTCGACAAGCTGGCCACGCTGGACGTGGAAGATGTCAGTGCCCTCACCGCCGCCGGCAAGGAAATCCGCGGCTGGGTGATCGACGCGCCGCTGCAGCCGCAGCTGGACCAGGACATCCGCGCCGCCTATGTGCAGCTGAGCAATGAAAACGGCGGCGGCGACGTGGCCGTGGCCGTGCGCTCTTCGGCCACCGCCGAGGATCTGCCTGACGCTTCCTTCGCCGGCCAGCAGGAAACCTTCCTCAACGTCACCGGTGCCGACGACGTCGTGCACAAGGTGAAGGAAGTGTTCGCCTCGCTCTACAACGACCGTGCCATCGCCTACCGCGTGCACCACGGCTTCAAGCACGAGGATGTGTTCCTTTCCGCCGGCGTGCAGCTGATGGTGCGCTCGGGCGTGGGTTCTTCCGGCGTGCTGTTCACCCTCGACACCGAATCGGGCTTCCGCGACGTGGTGTTCGTCACCTCCAGCTTCGGCCTGGGTGAAATGGTCGTACAGGGCGCGGTGAACCCGGACGAGTTCTACGTCTACAAGCCCACGCTGACCGCAGGCAAGCCGGCCATCCTGCGCCGCTCGCTGGGCAGCAAGGCCATCCGCATGGTCTATTCGGACGTGCCGGGCGAACGCGTCCGCACCGAAGATACGCCGGTGGAGATGCGCAGCACCTTCTCGATCAGCGATGAAGACGTGCAGGAACTGGCCAAGCAGTCGCTGGTCATCGAAAAGCACTACGGCCGCCCGATGGACATCGAGTGGGCCAAGGACGGGGTGAGCGGCAAACTGTTCATCGTGCAGGCGCGTCCGGAAACCGTGAAGTCGCGCAGCCACGCCACCCAGATCGAGCGCTTCGCGTTGACCGAAAAGGGCGGCACCGTGCTGGCAGAAGGCCGCGCCGTGGGTGCCAAGATCGGTGCAGGTACCGCGCGCGTGGTGAAGTCGCTGGACGACATGAACCGCGTGCAGCCGGGCGACGTGCTGATTGCCGACATGACCGACCCGGACTGGGAACCGGTGATGAAGCGTGCCTCGGCCATCGTCACCAACCGCGGTGGCCGTACCTGCCACGCCGCGATCATCGCGCGTGAGCTGGGCGTGCCGGCCGTGGTCGGTTCGGGTAACGCGACCAAGGTCATCGAAGATGGCCAGCAGGTCACCGTGAGCTGCGCGGAAGGCGACACCGGCTTCATCTATGAAGGCACCCTCGCCTTCGAGCGCACCACCACGGACCTGGGCAACATGCCGCCGGCTCCGCTGAAGATCATGATGAACGTGGCCAACCCGGAGCGTGCCTTCGACTTCGGCCAGCTGCCGAACGCCGGCATCGGCCTGGCCCGCCTGGAAATGATCATCGCCAGCCACATCGGCATCCATCCGAACGCGCTGCTGGAATACGACCGCCAGGATGCCGCCACGAAGAAGAAGATCGACGAGAAGATCGCCGGTTATTCGGACCCGGTCGGTTTCTATGTGGACCGCCTGGCCGAAGGCATCGCCACCCTCACCGCTTCGGTGGCTCCGAACCCGGTCATCGTGCGCCTGTCGGACTTCAAGTCCAACGAATACGCCAACCTCATCGGCGGCAGCAACTACGAGCCGCACGAAGAGAACCCGATGATCGGCTTCCGCGGTGCCAGCCGTTACGTGGACAGCAGCTTCGCCGCTGCGTTCGCGCTGGAGTGCAAGGCCGTGCTGCGCGTGCGCAACGAGATGGGCCTGGACAACCTCTGGGTCATGATTCCGTTCGTGCGCACGCTGGAAGAAGGGCGCAAGGTGGTCGAGGTGCTGGCCCAGAACGGCCTGAAGCAGGGCGAGAACGGCCTGAAGATCATCATGATGTGCGAAGTGCCGTCCAACGCGCTGCTCGCCGATGAGTTCCTGGAGATCTTCGACGGTTTCTCGATCGGCTCCAACGACCTGACCCAGCTCACCCTGGGCCTGGACCGCGACTCCTCGATCGTGGCCCACCTGTTCGACGAGCGGAACCCGGCCGTGAAGAAGCTGCTGTCGATGGCGATCAAGTCGGCACGTGCCAAGGGCAAGTACGTGGGGATCTGCGGCCAGGGGCCGTCGGATCACCCGGACCTGGCCGAATGGCTGATGCAGGAAGGCATCGAGTCGGTGTCGCTGAATCCGGACACCGTGGTGGATACCTGGCTGCGCCTGGCCAAGTTGAAGGCCAAGGGCTGATACGAAAAACCCCGCTTCGGCGGGGTTTTTTTCATGTCCGTGTCTGGTGCCGCGAAGCCACGCAGGGCGTGGCTCTACGCGAGACTGCATCACCGGGCGGGGATACCGCCCGCAATCTCCGCGTACGCCGCCCGCACGGTCTCATACCCATACGTCCGCTCCAGGCGGCGCACGATGAAATGCCCGCGGGCCATGTCCTGGTAGTAATCAGTGAACATGGTGTTGAGCGTGGCCCCGGCCACCGCCCCGACGATCGGCACCGCCTGCGCGGCGAACTTCTCCGTCACCACCACGCCGAAGCGTGCGGCGACCTTCTCCACGATCTTGGCCAGCCACTTGCCGGCTTCCTTCGGGGTCAATCCGATCATCACTCCCCCCCCACCCACCGCCGCCCCGGCCAGCTCGGCGGAAAAGTGGCGCATCACCTCGGCGGTGAAACCCCGGGTGATGTAGTAGCCCGTCTCGCTGGCGTCATCCTCGCCGGAATTGCCGCCGAGCGCGAACACCTCCAGGCAGGCATGCCGGGTCGCCATGTCGCGCATGTCGAAGCCTTCGCTGCGCGCCACATCGGCCACCGAGCGCATCATGATGGTGGTGGATACGGGCAGTTCGATGAACAGCGTGGTGAACCCGAACGCCCCGCCCACCGCGCCGGTGGCGGCGGCGGCGGCCTTGTGCCAACGCGTCGATGCCGCCTTGCCGGGCGTGTTCTCCATGCTCCACAGCGCCGCCTGCGCGGATTTGAACAATGCCGCCTCGACCGCCCCGTGGATCCTGCTGGAGACCGCCTTCGGCAATCTGTTCACCGCGAACTCCAGCGGTGAGCCGATCAGATTGGCCATTTTCGCCGTCAGCGTCGGCGATTCGAGCAGGGCGACAGCCCGCTGGAGATCGGCCCAGTCCTGCGTGGCGGGCAGCAGGCGGATTTCCAGAGGCGGCGGGACGGCGGGCAGATGGGTGCTCATGGGCCGATCATAGCCAGATGGGCTTGAACGGCACGTTTCACGCGCGATGCGTAGACCCCTTGGGTCGGCCGTTGGCCGGACCTCGCGGTACCAGGAGAACCCTTCAGACGGGCAATCCGGACAAGGCCCCCATGAACTGCCGGTAATGGCGCAGCTCGGCGATGGAATCATGCACGTCGCTCAGTGCGGTATGGCTGGCGGTCTTGGTCAGGCCCGCAGCCACGGTCGGAGCCCAGCGCTTGGCCAGCTCCTTCACCGTGGACACGTCCAGGTTGCGGTAGTGGAAATACTTCTCCAGGCGGGGCATTTCGCGGTGCAGGAAACGACGGTCCTGGCAGATGGAATTGCCGCACATCGGCGAGGCACCGGCCTTGATCCACTGCGCGAGGAAGTTCACCGTCTGCGCTTCGGCCTGGGCCAGGGTGACCTCGCTCTCGACAACCCGCTGCCACAGGCCCGAACGGCGATGCTGGTTGCGGTTCCACTCATCCATCGCTTCAAGGCGCTCGACGGAATGATGGATGGCGAACTCCGGCCCTTCGGCCAACACGTTCAACTGCGCGTCGGTGACCACGGTGGCGATTTCGATGATCGAATCGTTATCGGTATCCAGACCGGTCATTTCCAGGTCGATCCAGATCAGTCGTTCGTGTTCCGCGCCGTTGTCGGCCATGTGTTCACACCGGGATGAAGAATTCCCCATGATACCCCGGGGGCCACCTCAATCCCGCGTGATGAGCAGCGGCGGCTTGCCGCGCTTGGCACGGAAGTAATTGGTCAGACGCGTGCTCGCATCCTTCGCCAGCACGCCACCGTGCAGCTCCACCCGGTGGTTGTGACGCGGATCGCCGAGCAGGTCGAACACGCTGCCACACGCCCCCGTCTTGGGGTCGCTGGCCGCGTACACCAGGCGCGCTACCCGCGCATGCACCACGGCCATGGCGCACATCGCGCAGGGTTCCAGGGTCACGTACAGGGTGCTGCCCAGCAGGCGGTGATTGCCCAGCACCCTGCCCGCCTGGCGCATGGCCACGATCTCAGCGTGCGCGCTCGGGTCATGCTCGGCAATGTTCAGGTTCCAGCCCTCGCCGAGCACCTGCCCCTCCGGCCCGACCAGCACCGCGCCGACCGGAATCTCGTTGAACTCCTGTTCGGCGCGCGCGGCCAGTGCCAGCGCATGCTGCATCCAGTACTCATCCTGGTCATGCACCGGCACGCCGAGGGGCGGGGACGGCGGCAGGCGCTCAACCATGGCCATCGGCCCTGCGCAGGAACGCCTCGAACGCCGCCAGGGTGGCTTCGCTGACATGGTGCTCGATGCCTTCGGCATCGCGGCGTGCGGAATCAGCATCCACACCCAGCGCCAGCAGGAAGCGTTCCACGGTCTGGTGCCGGGCCCGCACCTCGACCGCCAGCTGCTCGCCGGCCGGGGTCAGGAACACGCCACGATATGGCCGCTGGATCGCCCAGCCCTCCTTCACCAGTCGCTTGAGCGCCTTGGCCACAGTCGGCTGGGCCACTCCAAGCCGGGTGGCGATGTCCACCTGGCGGGCCTCGCGGCCGTCTGCAATGAGGTCGGCGATCAGCTCCACGTAATATTCCACCAGCTCCGATCGGCGCGGGGGGGGCCCCCACCC